>DASURJ010000104.1:0-14860 GCA_036280115.1 Gemmatimonadaceae bacterium | reverse complement strand
TCTCGGATGAGATGAATACGAAGGAGCTTCATCTCAAGGATCGATATCGGGCCCGAGCTGTAACGTACCGCGAATCACATTCGCGTTAGGTACCGTTGTCTTCGTGATGTCCGGCACGGTCGCGATACCTCACCCGTCACGATCCGAGCTCTTCATCGCGCCCGGTCGGCATCGCGACCGGTCGAGTTTGGGAAAGGGCAGGAAAAGATGGACAGGATGGACAGGATGACGAAGATGTCCAACGCGGCGGCGCAGTAGCTCGCGCCAGAGGCCTGAAACCGAGAGGGGAATGGCTTTCGGAGGCGGTGGCGTCCCGGGCGGCCCTTCCTCCTCTCCTTTCAGGCCGCTCGAGAGACCAACGTGGCTGCCGCACAGGACATCTTCGCCATCCTGTCCATCCTGTCCATCCCCCTCCTGCCTTTTCCCCACCTAGACCGGTCGCGATGCCGACCCAGCGCGATGATGCTCGGAGTCCCGCTCGGGTGACCGCCGGCGCGTGACCGCCGAGTCGTCGCCAGGCACCACCGGCCGAGCGTCGAGGCCGTCGCCGTCCGCAACCAGCTTGCCCACGCCGGGGATCTCGACGTCCGCGATGTCGCGCAGCACGTGCATCATCGGCGGCAGTGTCTTCGCCATGCTCTGCAGGAACCCCGATGCACTCGCACCGCCGTTGCCGGAGTCCCAGACCACGACCTTGTCGAACTTGATGTTCGAGATCGCTTTCGCCGATGTCTCGGCCAGCGTGTCGAGGTGCTCCACCATGAGGAGCTGGAACGCTTCCTTCGCGCCGCCAGCAGCCTGCACGAGCTCCTTCATTGCCTCGGCCTTCTTCGCGAGGATCTCGTACTGTCCGCGCGCCTCCGCCTCGAGCTTGATGTAGATCGCCTTCGCCTCGGCTTCGGCCTCGATGCGGCGACGCTCCGCCGCCGCCTCCGCCTCGACGATCGTCTTCGCTTTCTCGGCTTTGGCCGGCGCTTCGACTTCGGCGCGCCGTTCCGCTTCGACGCGCTCCGCTTCCGCCAGCGCGGCACGCGCCATCGCGCGGTTCTGCGCTTCCTGTACCGCCGCCTCGGCCTCGCGCTTCTTCGTCTCGGAGAGCTGATAGGCCTCCGCCTCGCGAACGGAGAGCTGCGCGCGGGCGGCCGCCATGGACGCCTGAGACTCCGCCTCGCCGGCGATCGCCGCCGCTTCGGCCGTCGCGATCGCGATACGACGCTGGCGCTCGGCGTCCTTGATCTGCGCGTCGCGCTCGAACAGCGCACGCTGCTCGCCGACGCGCTGCTCCTTGTCCAACTCGGCGACGAGCACCGCCTGCTCCCGCTGCTTCTGTTTGATCAGCGCCTCGCGCTCCAGCGCTGCCGCCGTCTCCCCGAATTTCTGTTCCTTGTCGAGCTCGGCGACCCTCACGAGCTTGTCGCGCTCGGCTTCACGCATACCGATCTCGCGGAGCTTCGTCGCGCTCGCTACCTGAACGCTCCGATCGCGCTCCGCCTCGGCCACGCGGATCTCACCGAGCTTCTCCTGCTCGGCGACGTCGCCGCGGGCCTGCTGCACGGCGGTGGCCGCGGCCTTCTTCCCGATCGCCTCGATGTACCCCGACTCGTCCTTCAGGTCGGTGATGTTCACGTTGATCAGCACGAGGCCGATCTTCTTGAGCTCCGGTTCGAGCGACGACTGAATGCGGTGCAGGAACGCTTCGCGGTCGCGGTTGATCTCCTCGATCTTCATCGACGCGATCACCTGGCGGAACTGGCCGAAGATGATGTCCTGCGCCTGGCGCTTGATCTGGTCGTGCGGGAGGCCTAACAAGCGAATCGCCGCGTTCTGCCGAACCTCCTCTTCGGTCCCGATCGCGACCGTGCACACGCTCGGAACGGCGACGCGGATGTTCTCGAACGAGAGCGCGTCCTTGAGCGGGATGTCGATCTGGATGGGCTCGAGGGAGAGGTAGGCGTACTCCTGAATCACCGGCCACACGAACGCGCCGCCACCCGAGATGCAGCGTGCGCTGCCTTCACCGCCCACCTTTCCGGAGATGACGAGGACGCGGTTTGCCGGGCAGCGACGATATCGCGACGCGAACAGGACGAGCAGTCCGACGACGACGACCGCCGCGAGTGCCGCGCCGATGATGCTCGCGAGCGGCAGCCCGCTCACGTCGATGGAGCCCTGGATGAGGAGCGCGGGTCTAAGCACCAGCATGGGAAACCTCGTTCAGCAGGATGGGGTTTCTGACCACCACGAGTGTATCGGCACCGTCCACGTCCACGACGAGCACCGGCGTCCCGGTCGGCAGATCCACTTCGTCGGTCACGGCGCGAGACTCGACGAGCCGGCCCTGGACCGTCACGTGTACCTTCCCGGCGCCCTCACGCCGGCCGGGGATGGAGAGGTACACCGATCCCGTACTCCCAACCGCCGACGCCAGTGAGAGTGTTGCATCGCGCTCGAGCCGCCCGAACGCCCGGATGATTGCGGCAACACCAACCATCGCCGCAAAGCCCGCCCCGACTGCCGCGACAGGGGCGATCACGGGGCCAAGGGCGGCCGCGGCGAGTCCGGCGATGCCGAAAAACGCGATGCCGGCCGCCATCGACCGAACACTCAGCAGGTTAAGCCCTTCGGTTCCGGAATCGCCGAAGTGGCCGTCGTGCGCGTGGCCATACTCGAGACCGACGAAACCGGCCACCAGCTGGAACAGTAGCACGATGCCACCGACGATGGCGCACCACAGGTAAAGGGTCGTCACGGGGCATTCAGGCGAGGGACTGACCCAAGATCGGGCGGCGTCTTGTGCAGCGCTAGACACCATACGGATCAGGGCGCACGTAAGTGTCGCGCTGGCTGCGAGCTGGGAGGCTAGCTGGGGGCTGGCAGGCTGCTAGCTGCAGCTCCGAGCTGGGAGGCTCCTGACAGCGGCTGGCAGCTGGCTGCCAAGCGGGGAGCCCACAGCGACAATACACTAGGGGTCAGAGTCCTAACGCATCGTTTCAATGCGTCGCCCCATCGGGCGGACGCTGAAAAAGCCGCGGACACCATCTCTCATTCTTCCAGTCCGGTGCGCGCGGGTCGGTCGGAACGGCGATGACGCGGATGACGCCGAAACGGCCGGATGAGGGGACGCGTCTCGCGCCAGGTCCGGCATCCAGAACGGAGGGTTGAAACGGATGAGGGGGATGAGGGGATGAGCGACATCATCCTACGTAGGTCAAAACTCCGCCCGCCGGAACGTGACTGAAGGGAGAACGGCTCCCCGGGATGTCACTCGCCCCGGGAGCGGTGCCCCCTCACTTCACGGCTCTGGAGAGAGGGCGCGTCCCGGAGGGGGAGCGATCCCACTCATCCCCTCATCCGTATCACCCCTCCGTATCACCCCTCCGTTCTGGATGCCGACGGACGCGCGCACCGGCAGGAAATTCCCTTAACGCCGCACGATCCGTCATCGTCGCACGGGCAGCGCGTTCAATGACAACGCGCGCCGACACAGCAACGGAGGATTCCAATGCGGCATATCAAATTGGCTGCGATGGCCGTGGTACTGATGGCTGCCGGCACAACCACCGCGCACGCACAGGGAGGGATTGCCCGTGACGCGCGCGACCGCCTCGAGGACGTTTGGGACCGACGCGAAAATGTGCGCGACCGCAGGGAGAACAGGCGTGACAGGCGTGAGGACGTTCGTGACCGCCGTGAGGACGTGCGGGACCGTCGCGAGAACCGGCGCGATGCGCTGCACGATGGTGGCCGGCGCGACCGGCTCGAGGATCGCCGTGACCTGCGTGAAGACGTGCGCGACCGCCGAGAGGATGTCCGGGATCGGCGCGAGGACGTCCGCGATCGACGAGAGAACGTCCGCGACCGGCGTGAGAACCGTCGCGACCGGCGTACCCCTGACGAGACGGCACCGCGCGCATCCCCGGGCGGGCGCTGAGCGGCCGCGCCATCTCGTGGCGCTCAGTCGCTCCGAAGTGCGATCATCGGGTCCACGCGCGACGCCCGCCGCGCGGGGACCACGCACGCCACCGCGGCCACGGCAATGAGAAGGGCCCCGAGCGCGAGAAACGTCGGGGCATCGGTCGGTTCCGTCTCGAACAGGATGGCGCGCAAACCGCCGGCGACGCCGTACGCGGCCACCGCCCCTAACGCGACACCGGCCGCGGCGAGCGCCACGCCGCGCCAAAGCACCGCCCGCACGATCCCTCGCGCCGGGGCGCCGAGGGCAAGCCTCACGCCGATCTCGCGCGAGCGCTGCGACACGGTAAACGCCACGATGCCGTAGAGGCCGATCGTCGCCAGCACGAGTGCAGCCGAGGCAAAGATGCCGACCACCAGCATGATCAGCCTCGGCTCGGCGGTCGCCTCGCGGACCAGTCGGCTGAGCGGCTGAACGGGCGCGACGACAACGTTGGGGTCGAGTGCGGCCGCCTCTCGACGTACGAGCGTGACGAGCTCCGCCGCATCGCCGACCCCACGCACCGTGAGCCACATGGATGCCCACGGAAACTGCTGGTGCGCGAAGTACATCGTAGGTGGCGGCACGCTATCCACGAAGATGTGACGCGTGTCGCGCACGACACCGACGACCGTCATCTCCCGGCCACTGGCGAGCCGGACGCGCCGTCCGATGGGATCGCTCCCTGGCCAGCCGAGCTGCCCCATCGTCTCGTTGACTACCATCACGTCAGGTCGGGAGGCGCGGTCGCCTTCGTGGAAGACCCGACCGCGCACGAGGGTGGTGTTGACCGTCGCGAAGTACTCGGGCGTCACGACGCGCCAGCTCGCATGGCGGTACTCCTCCGCCCGCGCCTCGATCCGCGGGAGAGGCTCGAACCCCATCGACGTGTTGCCGCCGCTGAGCGGTGCGATACTGATCGCTCCGGCGGCGCGAACGGCGGAATACGCCGCGAGTCGCTGTGTCAGTTGGGCGTAGAACGCGGCAACGCCGTCGGGCGAGTAGCGCCCGGGCGTCGCATCTCCCGGCTCGCGTGCCACCGGGAGTACGAGCGATGCCGCGAGCACCCGGTCGTGTGTGAATCCGAGGTCTACCCGCATGAGCTTCACGAAGCTCGCGCCAACGAGCCCCGCGCACACGAGCAGGACCATCGCGAGGCCAACGGAGGTGACCACGAGCGCGCTTCGGATTCGGTTCCCTTGAATGGTGCGGCCGCCGCTGTGGAGCGCACCCAGGACGCCCGACCCGCTCGCCCCCCGCGCCGGCCGGAGATGCAGCGCCGGCGCGAGCCCGAAGGCCACGCCGGTCGCCACGCACGCGCCGAGCGCGAACGACATCACGCGCCAGTCGAGACCGATCTCATCGAGCCGCGGAATCGCGATGCCGCCAATGCCGCGAACCAGCGGAACGGTGACCGCGGCCGCGACCACGCCGACGGTGGCGCCGAGCATGGAGAGCACGAGCCCCTCGGCCAGCAGCTGCCGCACGATGCGTCCGCGGCCAGCGCCTAACGCCGATCGCACCGCCATCTCGCGCTCGCGCGTTCCGGCTCGCGCGATGAGCAGGCCGGCCACGTTCACACACGCCATCACGAGGAGGAGGGCGACCGTCGCCAGCAGGGCCACGACGCGCGCGCGAAGCTGCGGCGTGACGTATGCCTCCGAGAGCGGTCGCATCCGAGCCCCCCATTGGGCGTTCGCATCGGGATACTCGGCCGCCAGATGCCGGGCGATGCCGGTGAGCTCCGCCTCGGCCTGCTGACGCGTCGTACCCGGGCCGAGTCTCGCCACCACCTGGAGCCGGCGGTCACTGCGGTGATAATCCGCGCTCGGCGCGAGGGGAACCCAGACCTCGACCCGGCCAGGAAAGTCGAACCCGGCAGGCATGACTCCCACGACGCGATGGGCGACGCCGTCCAACTCTACCCACTGGGTCGTAACCCCCGGATCACCACCGAAGCGCCGTCGCCACAGATCGTCCCCGATGACGGCGACACGCGTGTCACCGCCAGGCCGGTCTTCATCCGGCACGAAGGTACGACCTAACGCCGGCCGCACACCCAGCACCGAGAAGAGCGAGTGCGTTGCGGCGGCGCCCGTGAGCCGCTCCGGCCCGCCGTCCCCGCGTACGGACGGCGTCCGAAAACTGACCGCGCCCATGGCGGACACGCCGCGCAGCCTCGCGCGCCAGTCGAGGTAGTTGGGTTCGGAGACAGCGAAGTCGCGCCCGACCGGCGTCGTCTCGGACGCGAGCACGAGCCGCTCAGGGTCGGGGAAGGGCAGCGGCCGGAGCAGGATCGCGTTCGCGATCGCGAAGATCGTCGTCACGGCGCCGAGTGCCGTGCCTAACGTGAGAAGCGCGACGACGCTGAACCGTGGGTTCGCCCGCAGCTGGCGCAGGGCGTAGCGGATGTCCTGACCAAGCTCGGCGAGCCACTCCGACCGGCGCATCTCCCGATCCCTCCGTTCACCCATTGCTCGGCACACCTCACCAACGCGCGCCACGTCGCCGAACTTCTCGCGAGCCGCCGCGCGAGCCTCCGACGGGCTGAAGCCGCGCGACACAAACTCGTGCTCGAGCATCTCGAGGTGATATTCGAGCTCACGGCGCACCTCCTCCTCGGGCGTCGGCTTCCAGAGCCGGGCGCGAAGCTCCCGTGAGAAACGTCCGAGCGAGGGCACCGGCTCTCCGTCAGCTGGGCTCGAGCAGTATGCGCCCGACGCCTTCAGCGAACCGGGCCCACTGCGCGGTCTCGACGGCGAGCCGCTTTCGGCCCGCGCTCGTCAGGCGGTACACCTTCACCTGCCGCTTCGTGTCCGAGAGGCCCCACTCGGCCTCGATCCACCCCCGTCGCTCCAGCCGGTAGAGCGCCGGGTAAAGCGATCCCTGCTCGATGCGGAGCGTGTCGGCGCTACTCGTCTCGATCCACTGCGCGATGGCATAGCCATGACGCGGCCCCCAAGCGAGGGTCTTGAGGATGAGTGCGTCGAGCGTGCCGTGGAGTAACTCGGTCGGTTCCGTCACTGTACGCCTTGATTATCTAGGCGTACGCTACAACCGCACGCCTAGATAATCAAGACGTGCCACCGCGGAGCCAGACCGGAGCACCCGTCAGGTTGCATCCCCGGTACGCGTTGATCCCCGGATCTCGCCCGCCACAGAGCGGATCGCCCGCCACGCGTCCTCCACGTGTCGACGCTCGGTCCTCATGTTGCCGATCGCGAGGCGAAGCACGTATCGATCGCCGAGCTTCGTGTGCGAGATGTACGCCGAGCCACTCGCGTTGACGCGCTCGAGAATCGCCTGATTGAGCGCCGTCCGCTCCGCCTCCGTGGTCCCGGGAGGCGCGAAGCGGAAACACACCAGTGAGAACGGCACCGGTGCCACGCGTTCCCAGTTGGCCTCCTCATCGACCCAGGCGGCGAATTCACGTGCCATCTCCATCTGCGCGCGAAGCCGCGCCGCCAGCCCCTCAGCACCGAATGCGCGAATCACCATCCAGAGCTTGAGCGCGCGGAAGCGCCGACCGAGCTGCACCCCATAATCCATCAGGTTCACGACCTCGCTCTGCTCTCGCGTCACGAGGTACTCCGGGACGAGCGAGAACGCGCGCTTGAGGACGTCCGGCCGTCGTGTGAACATCGCCGACAGATCGATGGGCGTGAACAGCCATTTATGCGGGTTCACGACGAGCGAATCGGCCAGTTCGGTCCCGTCGAGCACATGCCGCATTTCCGGCACCACGGCAGCGACGCCGCCATACGATCCGTCCACGTGCAGCCACATCCGCTCGCGCCGGCACAGCTCCGCGATCGCGGGCACCGGGTCGATGCTCGTGGTACTCGTCGTGCCGACCGTCGCGACGGTCGCCAGGGGCACGTAACCGCGCGCTCTGTCCTCGGCAACCGCTGACGCGAGTGCGTCGACGCGAAGCCGGAACGCGTCGTCCGCCGGAATGTGCACGACGTTTTCGTGACCGATGCCCAGCGTGATGGCCGCCTTGTCCACCGAGCTGTGTGCGTGCGACGACGTGTAGACGCGCAGGCGCGGTAGCTCCGGGCGGCCGGCGAGCCCTCGCTCGCGGATCTCGAGCTCCGGCTTTGCCTCCCGGGCGGCGGCCAGGGCGAGCAGTGTGGAGATCGATGCCGTGTCGTTGATGATGCCGAACCATCCCGGACCGAGGCCGAGCAGCTGACGCAGCCAGTCGAGCGCTCGCTCTTCGAGCTCCGTTGCGCTCGGCGACGTCTTCCAGAGCATTGCGTTGACGTTCAGCGCCGCGATGAGCATCTCCGCGAGGATGCCCGGCGCGGACGCCGTCACGGCGAAGTACGCGAAGAAACGGGGGTGATTCCAGTGCGTCACCCCCGGCACGATCAAACGCTCGAAGTCGTCGAGGATGGTATCGAGCGGTTCGGCCGCGGCCGGGGGTGTGGCGGGAAGCGCCGCGGCGATCTCGCCCGGCGATACCCGCGGAACGACGGGGTATCGTTCCGGGTTCGCGAGGTACTCGGTGATCCACTGAACGACACGGTCGGCCTGCCGCGCGAACTCATCCGGGGCGATATCGCCCGTGGCCGTGTCGCGTACCAGGAGCTCCGCGGGTCCGTCATCGACCGTTTCGCCAGGGCTCGAATCGGAGTGGCGCACGTCGCTAGGCACGGTCGGTTACCGGGTATTCGCCTGTGTGACGGGGGAGCGAACCGCGGCGCGGTTGCGGCGGGGAGGGCATTCTTCCCTCGGCCACCGTGATGAGCGCGACCCCCGCGATGATGATCGCGGCCGCGACGAGCATCCTGCCGCTTATCAGCTCCCCGGCGAGGAGCCAGCCGAGGAGCACCGCGACGGCCGGGTTCACGTACGCATACGTCGCGACGCGTGCCGGCGTGGACACGCGCAGCAGGTACACGAACGCCGAGAACCCGATGAGCGAGCCGAAGACCAGCAGGTAGAGGAATGCGAGGGCCGATCGCGCCGATACCGCCGAAGGATCGAACGTCGCGACCTCGCCGGTCACGACGGCGAGCACGCCGACGAACGCGCCGCCGACGGTCATCTGCATCGCGGTCATCATGAGCGACGACTCCGGACGCGGCGCGTGGCGCGAGTAGATCGACCCCGCGGACCACGCGAGGCTCCCGACGATCACCGTTGCGGCACCGATGAGGTCGATGCGCGCGCCGTCGCCAAACGACGCCGGCCCCACGAGTGCGGCCACTCCCGCAAGCCCGATGAGCAGGCCGACCGCGACCAGCACCGTCGGACGGCGGCCGCCGGGTCGTCCCCACTCGAGCAGGACCATGAACAGCGGCGTCATCGCGACGAGCAGCGCGGCAACGCCCGACGGAATGCGTTTCTCCGCCACGCCAACCAGCGCGTTCGCGAGCATGAGAAGCGATCCGACGATTGCGCCCGTCCGCCACTGCGGCAACGTCGCGCGTGCCTCACCACGTGCCTTCGCTATCGCGAACATGATGAGCCCCGCCATCACGAACCGCACCGCGGATAGGGTGAACGGCGGAATGGTCTCGATCGCGAACCGGATGCCGAGGTACGTCGACCCCCAGATGATGTAGATGGCGATGAACGCCGCGATCACGAGGCCGCGGCGCCCGCCGGCTGTGTCTGTGCTGCTGTGTCCGGTCATCGCCACCGGAACAACCTGAGCGCCAGCGTAAACGTCACGACGAGCCAGGCGGCAACGATCGCCATCTCCGGTGCGACGGTGGCCCACGAGGCGCCCTGCAGCATGTTCGCGCGCAGCGCGTCGTTCACGGCCGTGAGTGGCAACGCCTGAATGAACGGCTGCGTGACGTCGGGGAAGTTGCCTGACGAGAAGAACACACCCGAGAACACCCACATGGGCAACATCACGAGATTCATCAGCCCGGACGCGCCCTCGATCGTCCGAGCCCGCGACGCCACGAGGAGCCCGAGCCCTCCGAACGCGAGCGAGCCGAGCACGCAGATCCCGATCAGCTGCAGGAACGAGCCGCGCAGCGGTACGTCGAACACGAGCGCGCCGAAACCAATGAGCGTCGCGACCTCGAACGCGAGCAGCGACAGCCGGAAGAAGAGGAACGACGCGAGATACTCCGCCTTCGACATGGGCGTCGCGATGAGCCGCTTCAGGAGCTTCTTCTTTCGCGCGTCCACGATGGCGAAGCCGATTCCCCAGATACCGCTGCCCATGAGGTTCATACCCAGTAGTCCGGGCACGACGAAGTCGATGTACCGCGAGCCGCGCTCGCTCACGCGCGTGTCGCGCACAGGCACCGGGTCCCGTCGTCCAGCCGCACGTTGCACTGCCTGATCGACGACGAGACGTGCGGCACGCGACTCTGGACGCGTGTCGTCGTAGCGGTACTCGACCGTTCCATCGGGTTTCGGCACGACGACCATCGCAACCCGGCCCGTGCGTAGGGCAGTAGCGGCGGCGGAGTCGTCGAACGTCTCCACCGCAATGCCTGATGTATTCCGGAGTGAGTCCACCAGGGCAACGTTTGCGCTCCCGCTCACGATCGCAATGCGCGAAGCTTCAGCGGGCCGATTCCTAAACGCGATACCGAGCCCCGCCGCGAGCAGGATCGGGAAAATGAACACCCAGAACACGGCCTCGGGCTCACGGTAGAACTCGCGGAAGCGCGCGAGGGTGAGCTGCACGATGGCCGGCGTGTTGCCGTCCGTGCGCCCGCGTTGCGCCGATGTGGAATCACGCATCATCGCGTAAACTCCTGCCAGTGAGCGTGACGAACACGTCCTCGAGCGTCGGCGAATGCGTGCTCAACCCCGTGAGCGGCAGTCCGCGTTGCGCGAGCATGTCGAGCAGTAGCGGGATCGTCTGGTGCGCGGCGGTGACCTGCAGCGCCCACGTCCCGTTGGCATGTCGTGCGGACATCACCCCGGCGAGCGTGGCAAGCGTTCGCTCGTCGATGGGACCGGAGCCGTCGAAGGCAAACTCCACGACGTGACCCGCGCCGAGCGACGCGATGAGCTCGCGCGGCGTGCCGAGTGCGATGACGCGACCATGATCGACGATCGCCACGCGATCGCACAACCGCTCGGCCTCATCCATGTAATGCGTCGTGAGCACGGTCGTCCCGCCACTCTCGCGGAAGCGGTCGATGATGTCCCAGAGCTGACGCCGTGATTGCGGGTCGAGCCCGGTCGTTGGCTCGTCGAGAAAGAGCAGGTCCGGATCGCCCACGAGCGCACACGCGACGGCGAGCCGCTGCTTCTGCCCGCCCGACAGCGTGCCGACGCGGGCTCTGCGCTTCTCGTCGAGCTGCACGAGACCGATGACTTCGGCAACGGGACGTCCGGCAGGGTAGAACGAACGGAAGAGCCGGACGGTCTCGTCGACCGTCAGCTTCTCCGAGAGCTGCGTCTCCTGAAGCTGGATGCCGAGTCGCGCGCGCAGCGCATTCCCGTGGTCGGCCCAGCGGCGGCCCAGAACCTCGACCGTGCCCGCGTCAGGCGCGAGAAGCCCCTCGCAGATCTCGATGGTGGTCGTCTTCCCGGCACCGTTCGGCCCGAGGAGCCCGAAGCACTCGCCGGCGCGAACCTCGAGGTCGAGCCCATCGACGGCGACGACATCGGCATAGGATTTCCTGAGACCGCGGACGGCGAGAGCTAGCGATGTTCCAGGAGCGGGGGGCGGGGGCATCCCTGAATTCTAGCTCCGAGCGTTCGTCGCGCGTACGTCCGCATCGCGACCGGTCCGGGTGGGGAAAAAGGCAGGAGGGGGATGGACAGGATGAACAGGATGCCGAAGATGACTCGAGCGGCAGCATGGTCGCTCGCGCAACCGCCCTGAATGGAAGAGGGGAACGGCCGCCCGGGACGCTACCATCTCTGAAGGCCGTTCCCCTCTTCTCCCAGGCCGCTTGCGAGAGCAACGCCGCTGCCGCGTTGGTCATCCTCGCTATCCTGTTCATCCTGTCCATCCCCCTCCTGCCGTTTACCCAGCTGAATCGGTCGCGATGCCGATCTGGCGCGATGAAGCTCGGAGGACTGGTCGCGGTGCCGATCTGGCGCGATGAGGCTCGGAGCTCGGACTAGCGCTTTGACGGAGCCAGCGTACGCAAAGCGGCGGCGGAGTTACGACGCTTGAGGACCGGGTTCCAGAGATCCCCGACCTTCACAAACCGCTCGGAGACAGTATCGATCGTGAAGTCCCTCGGATCCAGCGACGGCGTGAGCTCGCTCCAATCGATCGGAGTCGACACGGTCGCTCCCGGACGCGCCCGCACCGCGTACGCCGCGGCAACCGACTTGCCGAGCACGTTCTGCAGGTAGTCCACGTAGACCGTCGACTTCGGGCGCTCGGCCACCGAGCGCTCCACCGTGGCCTCCTTGGGATGTGCCGTCGCCACGCGGGTCGCCACGAGCTGCGCGATCAGCAACGCCGACTCGTTCGTCGTGCGCGCCGGCATCGGCAGGAAGATGTGCAGGCCAGTCGCACCCGATGTCTTGATCGCCCCATGGAGGCCGAGGCGGTCGAGCTCCTCCTTCACGAACGTCGCGACTTCCACCACGCGCTCGAATTTCGCACGCGGGCCCGGATCGAGGTCGACGACCGAGTAGTCCGCGAAGTCGAGTGACGACACGCGTGCGTGCCACGGATCCACCGAGATCGTGCCGAGCTGCACCTGGTACAGCAGCGTGGCGAGCGTGCCGCCCACCAGGCGCTCGGCGAGGTCGCCGTCCGCGTCCTGGATGGTCTCCACGCGCACCCCGCGTGGGGGATTCTGCGGTGCTTTCTGCTGGTAGAACGTTTCGCCCTTGATGCCGTCGGGGAATCGCTTGAGCACGAGCGGCCGGTCGGCCATCACCGGGAGGATCAACGGCGCCACGCGCACGTAATGGCGGAACACGTCCCCCTTCGTGTACCCACCGGCACGTCCGGGGTACCAGACCTTACCGAGACTCGTCAGGCGGAGCGACACACCACCCGGCAACGTCACGTCCGCGTCCCGACCCTCCTGCTCGGCGGCGGTCAGCTCGGCTTCAATGGCACCTGCGTCTCTGCTCGTCGCGCCCCTCGAGCGCGGCGCGGCAGTTCGCTTCGACGCCGAGCCCTCGCGTGAAGGCGACTTCGATCGCCCACGTGTCCGGGCGCTCGCCGCCACGCGCGGACGTCTGTGCGACGCGGCGCCCTGTTTCTTCGCCGGTCGCTGAACGCTCGTGCCCTCACGCGTCACTTCGCGCGCATCCTTGTCATCGCGAACGCCGAGGAAGATCGGGATCCGCAGGCGACCATCGTCCGTCCACTCGTTGAACTTCACTTCCACCACGATTTCGGGACGCACCCAATGGGCTTTCTCGTTCGTGCGCACCGCCGTCGAGAACGGCGATGACTTGCGTTCGAGCCGGCGGAGCCGCCGGGCCATGTCTGCCAGGCTCGCGCGGGTGAACCCGCCGCCCGTATGGCCGACATAGACGAGGTCATCGCCGTCGAAGTAGCCGAGAAGGAGCGCACCGAAATGCTCGCGCGTGTTTCGCGGTTCCGTGTAGCCACCGACCACGAACTCCTGGCGGAACTCTACCTTGAGCTTGAGCCAGTCGCGCGACCGGACGCCCGGGTAGTAGCGCGAGTCGGTGCGCTTGGCGATGATCCCTTCCCAGTCGTCTCGTCGTGCCCGTTCGAGGAGCCGCCGTCCGTCTCCCGATGCCGTGTCGCCGAGCCTAACGCCGGTCGGTGGGGCGGTGCCGACGAGGCGCTCGAGCCGCCGGCGGCGCGTGGTCCACGGCTCGTCGAGGAGGACGTCGTCGCCATCGACGAGCAGGTCGAACGCGATGAGCGCCGACGGTGTGGACGCCGCGTGGCTCGCGATGTCGAGATCGCCCTGAAGGTGCATGCGACTCTGCAGTGCCTGAAAGCGGGCCGGGGCGTCACGCGAAATGGCGACGATTTCGCCGTCGAGCACGAAGGGACGCTTGCGCCGGGCGGCGAGCTTGCGAACGCCGGCAGCAACCTCGGGGAACTGACGCGCCTTGTCCTTCCCGTTGCGCGTGATGAGCGTGACACTGTCGCCGGACGCGAAGGCGAGGACACGAACGCCATCGTACTTGGGCTCGAACGCCCAGTTCGCGCCGGCCGGAATCTCGGTGCCGATCGACGCCATCATCGGCACGATCTTCGTCGGCGAGATGCGCGGCGCTGCCTTGGGGCGGCTCGCGACTGGCCGGTTCGATTTCCAGGTGCGCTTTGCCCGCGACGCGATCTCATCCATCGTTCGGCCCGTCGTGATCGAGGTGTCGAGTGTGTCGATGTCCCAGTCGGGATCGGCGGACGCGTCGCGGTGCTTGATCAGCAGCCATTGGGGTTTGTCTTCCCCGCGGCCCTTCATTCGCACGAGCGCGAACGAGCCGGAGAGGCGCTCGCCGTGAAGCACGACCTTCAACTCGCCGCGCGCGTACCCTCGGCGCAGGTCATCCAAATCGCCGGTCTCCGGCTGGTAGGTGCCGCGGTCCCACAACATGACCGTCCCGCCGCCGTACTCGCCTTTTGGGATCGTCCCCTCGAACGTGTTGTATTCGATGGGATGGTCCTCGACCTCCACGGCGAGGCGGCGCTGGGTCGGATCGAGTGACGGGCCCTAGGGTACCGCCCAGCTCTTCATCACGCCGTCGAGCTCGAGCCGGAAATCGTAGTGCAGACGGGTGGCCGCGTGTTTCTGAATCACGAACCGCAGCGGGCTCGCCCCGGAGCGTGCGTGCGAGCGCCGCGCGGCGACGCGTCCCGCGGGCTCGCCGGTTCGCGTGAAGTCGCGCTTCGCCTGGTATTCGTCGAGCGCGCGCCCATCGCGGCGACGAGCGCTTCCCGCTGACTTCGTTCGTGCCACTCGCTGTCCCGGCCCCCTCGCCGTCTACCGAGCGGGCCTCATGCTGGCCGTTTGGTCCGTTTCC
>DASURJ010000103.1:0-3983 GCA_036280115.1 Gemmatimonadaceae bacterium | reverse complement strand
GGGGCACGATGTGCACGGCATCCAGGTGCTCGCGCCCTCACTCGAGGACGTCTTCATCGATCGAATCGCGATCGCGGAGGCGGCATGATCACGCATCCGTGGCGGCCGGGTGAGCCCCATGCGCACCATCCCGCGACGGGGTCGATCGGCGGCGAGTTCGATGCCGCCGAGCGCACGGTGGTCGCGGACCGGCTCGCGAAACGCTTCGGCGCCTTCGTCGCCGTGGATCAGGTGACGTTCGACGTCGGGCGCGGCGAGATCTTCGGATTTCTCGGCCCGAATGGCGCGGGGAAGACCACGACCATCAAGATGCTCACGGGCCTGTACGCGCCCAGCTCCGGACGCGCGACCGTCGCCGGGATCGACATCGCGACTGGCGTGCGAGCGCTCAAGCGTCGGATCGGGTACATGTCACAACTCTTCTCGCTGTACGCCGATCTCACCGTGGAGGAGAACATCGCCTTCTTCTCGGGACTCTACGGCGTTTCGCGCGCGCGGCGGCCAGAGCGACGGGACTGGGTACTCGAGATGGCCGGGCTCACCGAGCACCGCCGCCGCCTGACCGGCGAGCTGCCCCTCGGTTGGAAGCAGCGACTCGCGCTCGGATGCGCCGTGCTGCACGAGCCGGCGGTGTTATTCCTCGACGAGCCGACTTCCGGCGTCGACCCGATCGCGCGCCGGCAGTTCTGGGAGCTGATCGATCAGCTCGCGGCACAGGGAACGACGGTGTTCGTGAGCACCCACTACATGGAAGAGGCCGAGTACTGCCACCGCCTGGCGCTCATGAACCGCGGACGGATCATCGCGCTCGACCGGCCGGGCGCGCTCCGCGCGGGGGATCATGAGCCGATCCTCGAGTTGGAGACGGACAATACGCCACGGGCAGTCGAGGTGCTGAAGGCGCAGCCCGGGGTGGTCGAGGCCGCGATGTTCGGGCGCGCCATTCATGTGACGCTGACCGACGCGTCCGACGCGGAGCCCCGGCTGCGTCATGCGCTTGGCGAGCAGGGGATCCGTATGCGCGCGCTTTCCCGGGTCCCTCCATCGCTCGAGGATGTCTTCGTCGCCCGCGTCCGCGCCGCTGGCGGCGCCGTCATCGACTGAGGAACGGACCCATGCTGAGCCTTCCCCGTTTGCTCGCAATCGCGCGCAAGGAGGTGATCCAGCTCTTCCGCGACTCGCGAAGCCTCGTGCTGGCTTTCCTGTTGCCGGTGATGCTGCTCGTCATCTTTGCCTACGGTATCAGCTGGGACGTGAACGACGTCTCGACAGCAGTGGTCGATCAGGACCGGTCTGCGCGGAGCCGCGCGCTGGTCGACGCGTTCCGCTCCTCGGGTTACTTCACCATTCGCGAACAGCCGGATCGGCCGGCGGACATCGATGCACTCATCGACCGCGGACGGGTGCAGCTGGGTCTCGTGATCCCACCGGACTTCAGCGCCGACCTCGCCGGGGGGCAGCCAGCGAGGGTCCAGGCTCTGGTCGACGGCAGCGATGCGAACACGGCGACGATCGTGCTCGGCTACACCCAGGCCGTGGTCCGATCGTACACCTCGGCCGCCGACGGTTCGCTGGCAGCGCCGAGACCGCCGGTCCTGTTGGAGACCCGCGTCTGGTACAACGAGGAGCTCGTGAGCCGCAACATGATCGTCCCCGGGCTCGTCGCCGTGATCATGATGATCATCGCCGCGATGCTCACCTCGCTCACCATCGCGCGGGAGTGGGAGCGGGGCACCATGGAACAATTGGCTTCGACGCCGGTGCATCGAGTCGAGGTCGTCCTCGGCAAGCTCCTGCCGTACCTCGCGATCGGACTGATCGACGTCGCCGTCATCACCGCGCTCGGCGTGTGGCTCTTCGATGTGCCATTCCGCGGAAATCTCGCGTACCTGATGGGCGCCTCGACCCTCTTCCTGGTGGGCGCGCTCGGACTCGGTCTGTTCATCTCCGCGGCGACAAAGTCACAGCTGCTCGCGACGCAGCTAGCGATGGTGGTGACGTTTCTTCCCGCGTTTCTCCTCTCGGGCTTCATGTACGCGATCGAGGTCATGCCGCGAGGGCTCCAGATGGTCACGCTGGCCGTGCCCGCGCGCTACTTCGTGGTCGTCACGCGAGGCGTGTTTCTGAAAGGGAATGGGCCGCTCGTCCTCTGGGAGCAGGGACTCCTCATGCTGGCCTTCGCGGCGGTCGGTCTGGTGCTCTCGACGCGCGTCCTCAGGAAGGAGATCGGGTGATGCGCGCGGTGCGGCGGATGGCGGATCGGGCCGTTGCGAGCTGGCCAGGGGCCACGCGCATCTGGCAGATGGTGCTCAAGGAGTTTCGCCAGATCTTCCGTGATCCGCGGATGAGCCGGGTGATCTTCGTCACGCCGATCCTCCAGCTCATGCTGTTCGGGTACGCCGTGTCGACTGACGTCCGCAACATGTCCACGTTCATCGTGGACCACGACGGTACGCGCGCCTCGCGCGAGCTCGTGGCGGCGTTCACTTCCTCGGGGTACTTCCGGCTCGCCGGGCGCTCGGATCAGCCAGCGGCGCTCGTGCGCGCGCTGGATCGTGGTGACGCGATGGTCGGACTCGAGATTCCTCGAGGATTCGCGGAGGCGTTGCGGAGCGGGGAGCCGGCACGCGTGCAGCTCCTCCTCGACGGAACGAATTCCAACACCGCCACGGTGGCGCAGAGTTACGCCGAGCGGATCGCGCTCGGATACGGCATCCGCCTCGGCGTCGCGCGCCGGCCGGTGGGTGTTCCCGAGGTGGACCTGCGCGAGCGCGCGTGGTTCAACCCGGAGCTCGCGAGCCGCGACTACAACGTGCCGGCGGTGATCGGCGCGATCATGCTTCTGGTCGCGCTCCTGCTCACGTCGCTGGCCGTAGTCCGCGAGCGCGAGATCGGCACGCTGGAGCAGTTGCGCGTCAGTCCGCTGACGCCGGGCGAGCTCATCGCCGGCAAGACCATTCCGTTCGCAATCATTGGGTTCGCCGACATGATGGTCGTGACACTGATCGCGATCCTCTGGTTCGGTGTGCCGTTCGCGGGAAGCGCCGCGCTCCTGCTCCTCGCCGGCTTACTCTATCTGCTCGCGGCACTCGGGATCGGGCTCCTGATCTCGACGCTCGCCGCGACGCAGCAGGAGGCGTTCATGGTGAGCTTCCTCGTCTACATGCCAGCGATACTGCTGTCGGGATTCATGTTCCCGGTCAGCAGCATGCCGCGGCTGTTTCAATGGCTCACCTACGCGAATCCCATGCGGCACTTTCTCGAGATCGTTCGCGGCCTCTTCCTCAAGGGAGTCGGCCTGGAGTCAGTCTGGATGCAGTACCTCGTGCTCGGCGTGATGGGCGCGGGGCTGCTCGTCGTCGCGGCGGCGCGGTTCCGCAGGGCGACGACCTGACGCCGGGGACAATAATCCGCTTTGGAGAACCGACATGTACTCGTCGTGGAGACCGACCTGTTCGCACAGCCGCACGGAACGCGTGACCGCGCTCCTCGCGGTGCTCGCGGGACTTGCCACCATCATTGCGGGGGGACGCATCCTGCTCGGCCTCGCGGAGGCCGGATATGTGGTCGTGCGGCCCGTTCTTTACTTCAACCTGGTGATGGGCGTGCTCTACCTCGTCACGGCAGTGCTGATCGTCCGCCGGGCGCCAAGCGCACGCGGGCTCGCCGCCGGCGTCGCGCTCGCCAATGTGGTGGTGCTTGCCCTGGCGGCTCTGGCACGAGGTAACGGCGGTGCCGTGGCCGGCGAGACGGTTGTCGCGATGCTCC
This sequence comes from Gemmatimonadaceae bacterium, assembly GCA_036280115.1. Classification (GTDB taxonomy): domain Bacteria; phylum Gemmatimonadota; class Gemmatimonadetes; order Gemmatimonadales; family Gemmatimonadaceae; genus JAJKIV01. The sequence goes on along the minus strand of DASURJ010000103.1, from coordinate 215 downwards.
TGCGCTCGGCGCTCTGGATCGGCATTGCTGCCGCGCTCATGCGCGCCCGGGGGGCTCGCACAAGCCACGCGCATGCGTGACGAGTCAATGCCCGCGCGCCGCTTGGCGAAAGCAGCTCGACTGTGACGAATGGTACGGTGACATCAGGGACTGGGCTGCAGTTTTGGGCAGGGCGTGCCGAGTCTCCAGGAGTGGAGCTCTGTCACCACCGCATC
>DASURJ010000102.1:0-2365 GCA_036280115.1 Gemmatimonadaceae bacterium | reverse complement strand
TCATCCCGGCGCTGTCGATCGCCTTTTCCGTGAGCTCGCCGATCTGCGAGCGCGTCGCTCGACGCTGGCGTTGATAGACCAGGATGGCAATCGCCGCGGCCAGGAAGAGGGCGAGGTTCGGGTTGCCTAACACGGCCGTCCAGGGCGCCAGGGACTGCCATACCGGCGCCGGTGATGCCGTGGAAAGCGAGACCACGAGTGTGTTCGACGCAATGAGCAGGACCGGCACGACGATCGGCAACGCCGCAGGAACGATCCCGGGTAGCGGACCGGTTGGCATCGCGGACGCATCCGACTCCCGTACGTTGGGCGCTGGCGCAACCGGTCGGTGTCGGTCCCTCCACCCGGCGAACACGATGCCCGCCGTTGCGGCCGGGAGCGCCACGACGAGCCCCATCAGGACCATGGTGCCGAGGTCCACGCCTAACGCGTTGGCGACGGCGAGGGGGCCGGGTGTCGGTGGAACGAGCGTGTGTGTCGCGGCGGCGCCGCCAGCAATCGCCATGAGATACTTCAGATAGTGGCGGGCGGTACGCGCGTACATCGATCGCGCGAGCGGCACGAGGAGGTAGAAGACCGTGTCGAAGAACACGGGAATCGACAGCACGAAGCCCGTGGCCCCGAGTGCTGTGCCGCCGCGCTTTTCGCCGAGGACGCCGAGGAAGGCGTTGACGATGCGGTCGGCGGCGCCACTATCCATCATGGCCTTGCCGATGATGGCGGCAAGCGCGATGACGATCCCAATGCTCCCGGCCGTCCGTCCGAACCCCTCGGCGACCCGGGCGATTTTCGTTGCTGCCTCACCGGGGGCGAGAAGGCTGACGACTATTGCCGCCGCGATGAGCGCGACGAACGCATTGAGCCGGAGGAGGGCGATGGCGCCAATGACGACCGCCATCCCGATAATGAGGATGAGGACTGGCGAGAGCATTCACAAGATGATAAGGTCGCCAGACGAATCTGCCAGGAGGCAGGTTGCCAACCGTCGACCGTCGAACGATGCTCGAAACCTCGGCCGCCGCGGCTGCAGCCGCGGCCGCGTCGGCGATCGTGCCGAATAGGCTTCTGCAGGCGGCCGAAGGCCAGAGGGCAGGCGCACCACGACTCCGGTTTGGTGTGATCGGGATCGACCACGGCCACATCTATGGTATGACCGACGCCGTGGTCCGCGGGGGCGGAGAGCTCGTGTCCTTTCACGCGAATGAGCCTACCCTGGCCGCCGCGTTCGCCAGCCGCTACCCCAACGCGAAGCAGGTGAGCGATGAACGCTCGGTGCTCGAGGACCCGACCATCAGTCTCATACTCTCCTCGATCATCCCGAACGAGCGCGCACCACTTGGCATTCGAGCCATGCGCGCGGGGAAAGACTTTGCCTGCGACAAGCCCGGCATCACGTCGCTGACGCAACTCGCCGACGTGAAGCGCGTTCAGGCAGAAACGAAGCGGATCTACTCCATCGTGTACAGCGAGCGGCTGGAGAGTCGGGCGACCGTGCGTGCAGGCCAGCTGGTGCACGACGGCGCGATCGGGACCGTGGTACAGACCGTTGGTCTCGGGCCGCATCGCGTGCATCCGCCCGATCGCCCGGAGTGGTTCTGGGACCCGAACCGGTATGGAGGAATCCTCTGCGATATCGGCACTCACCAGTTCGATCAGTTCCTGTTCTTCACGCGCTCCACGAGCGCCGAGGTCGTGGCGGCGCAGGTGCGAAACGTCCGCTATCCGGAGCGCCCGGCGTTCCAGGACTTCGGTGATGCGCTGGTGCGCGGTAACGGGGGAACCGGGTACCTCCGCGTGGATTGGTTCACCCCGGCCGGCCTCCCCACCTGGGGCGACGGACGCCTAACGATACTCGGCACCGACGGGTACATCGAGGTCAGGAAATACGTCGATCTGACAGGGCGCCCGGGCGGCGACCACCTCTTCATCGCGGACGCGAAGGGGGTGCGATACGTGGACTCGCGCGACGTCGAGCTCCCGTATGGGCGCCAGCTCGTGGACGACGTGCTCGGTCGAACCGAGACGGCCATGTCACAGGCGCATTGCTTTCTCGTCACCGAGCTGGCCTTACGCGCGCAGGCCGTGGCGCACGTCGTCAGGAACTGACTCCGGAGCTGGTTGTCTCACGTGAGACGCTCGGCGTGCTGCGGCCCCGTTTGCGGAATCGCGGTCCGAACCCCACCATCCCGGTCGAGTCTCACAACGGGGGCCATACACCTGATGAGTGCGCCGCAGCTCCGAGCCGGACCGTTGACGAAGGAGCTCGCCGCCACAGTGACGCTGTGGGGGCTCATCGCGATCGCGTTCGCGGGACACAACTATCTGACGTACCTGGCCGACGGCCGGCCCGTCCCGCTGTCCACGA
>DASURJ010000101.1:0-3266 GCA_036280115.1 Gemmatimonadaceae bacterium | reverse complement strand
TCAGCTATCAGCTATCAGCTATCAGCTATCAGCTATCAGTGGGCGGTCGTCGAGGGTTCGACTTCCGTCCGCATCCTCGTTCATCCGAGCAGGATCTCGCGGACCGTCACGTCACACTCCGGATTTCCTCGGCCAGCCGGCCGAACATCTCGTCGATGTGTGTCTTCTCGACGATCAAGGGCGGCGAGAGGGCGATCACGTCTCCGGTCACGCGGATGAGGAGCCCGTTCTCGAAGCACTTCACGAAGGTCTCATACGCGCGCGCACCCGGCGCGCCGGCGCGAGGCTCCAGCTCCACGGCGGCGACCAGTCCGAGGTTCCTCACGTCGATCACGTGCGGCACGCCGCGCAGCGCGTGGGCGGCGTCCTCCCAGTACGGCGCCAGCTCCGCGGCGCGGGCGAAGAGGTTCTCGTCGCGGTAGACGTCGAGCGTCGCCAGCGCAGCGGCGCACGCGACCGGATGCCCCGAGTACGTGTAGCCGTGGAACAGCTCGATCGGCGTCTGCGCCGCGTTCACCACCGCGTCGTAGATGCGCCCCTGCACGAAGACGGCGCCCATCGGCACCGCGCCGTTCGTCAGCCCCTTCGCCGTCGTCATGAGGTCGGGCACGACGCCGAAGTACTCGGCCGCGAACGCCGCGCCGACGCGCCCGAAGCCCGTGATCACCTCGTCGAGGATGAGCAGGATCTCGTGGCGCGCGCAGATGGCGCGCAGCCGCTCCAGGTAGCCCTTCGGCGGAACGAGCACGCCCGTCGATCCGGCCACCGGCTCCACGATCACCGCCGCGATCGTCTCGGCACCGTGTCTGGCGACCAGCGCCTCCAGCTCGTCCGCGAGATGCGCGCCCCACTCGGGCTGCCCGCGGCTGAACGCGTTCCTCGCGAGGTCGTGCGTGTGGGGCAGGTGATCCACGTTCGTGAGCGTCTGCCCGGCGAACTGCTTCCGGTTCGCCTCGATGCCGCCGACGGAGATGCCGCCGAACCCCACGCCGTGATAGCCGCGCTGTCGGCCGATGAAGCGCGTGCGCGTCGGCTGCCCCCGCGCCTGCCAGTAGGCGAGTGAGATCTTGAGGGCGCTGTCCACCGCTTCGGAGCCGGAATTCGCGAAGAAGACGTGGTCGAGCCCCGGCGGCAGAAGCGTCGTGAGTCGCTCGGCGAGGGTGAACTCGAGCGGATGCCCCATCTGGAATCCCGGGGCGAAGTCCATGCGCGCCGCCTGCTCGGCGATGGCGCGCGCGATGGGTTCGCGGCAGTGGCCGGCGTTCACGCACCAGAGTCCCGCCGTGCCGTCGAGCACCAGGCGGCCATCGGGGGTGCGGTAGTGCATGTCCTTCGCTTCGGCGAGCAGTCGCGGCGCACGCTTGAATGCGCGGTTCGCCGTGAACGGCATCCAGAGCGCCTCGAGGGCGGCGGGCGCTGTGCTCGTCGCGCCACGATCGAGGACGGGCTCGCGGGCGGTCGTGGTCATGGGGTACTCCGGGACGGGGCGTCGATGACTGAACGTACTCTCCGCGGATGGACGGCAGAAGGTGGAGGGGCGTGGATGGAGAGGAAGGGAGGAGCTGGATGGTGGATTTCGGTACGTGGTTGAGGATGGTGGTAACCGCGTTGACGGAGGATCGGACGATGACGGAGCGCTATCTTCCTGTCCGTGAATCGCTGGCTCAAGTCGCTGGAGCGCGCCTGGCGCAATCTCTGGATCTCCCTCCTCGCGGCGGCGTTGCGCGCGAGGGGGAGCGGCCGCCCGCCCGACTGGCGCTCGCGGCCGCACCGCGTGCTCTTTCTCCGGCACGACCGGATCGGGGACATGATCGTGTCGACGGGCGTGCTGCGGGCCATCGCGCGCTCGCATCCCACGATCGTGCTCGACGTCCTCGCGTCGCCCGCGAACGCGCCGGTGCTGTGCCACGCGACGTACGTCAACGAGACGATCGTCTTCGACCGGAAGAAGCCGAGCGGGTATTGGCGGACGCTCCTGCGGCTGCGCCGCACGCGCTACGATGCGGTGATCGACTGCATGGTGACGGCGCCGTCGCTCACGACGCTGCTGCTCATGTGGGCGAGCGGGGCGCGCCACCGCGTCGGGATCGCCGGGCGCGGACTGGACTCGGTGCTCACCGTCCCCGTACCGCCCCGTGCGCGCGACGGACACATGGTCGAACTGCTCGGACAACTCGCGGTCGCATTCGGGGTAGATCCCGAACGGACGGAGTTCCGCCCGCACATCGACCTCTCACCCGAGGAACTGCAATGGGCCGAGGAGGCGTGGGGTGACGCGAACGGGCCGCGTCTGCTCGTGAACGTGTCGTCGGGGACGCCGGCACGCCGCTGGCCTGACGACCGCTACGTATCGGTCGTGTCGCGAGCCGTGGCGGGTCGCGAGGGGTTGCGGATCCTCGTCATCGGTTCGCCCCAGGAGCGGGACCGGGCGGAGCGCGTGGCGACGGCACTCGGCGCGCGTTACGCCACCACCCGCACCGTGCGCGAGGCCTTCGCGCTCGTCGCGGGCAGCTCGATGGTGCTCACCCCGGACACCAGCATCGGACATGCGACGTCCGCATTCGAGAAGCCGGTCGTGGTGATGTTCGTGCGCGGCGCCGCGGCGCGCTGGGCTCCCTACCGCACGCCGGCGCACGTCATCGAGTGGGCAGAGGCGACGCTCGAGCGGCTGCCGGCGGACGGGGTGGGCGAAGCGGTGGAACAGATGCTCGAGGCGCACGGCGAGACGCGCGCGGCGCCGTCCGATCCAGGAGGATGACCATGGCATCCGACGAACCCGAAGTCGACGACGTCCGCGAGCGCCTGACGGAAATCCAGAAGAAGCATCGCGGCCGCATCCGCTGGCGCATCACGAGACACACGGCGGAGCTGACCATTCGCGCCCTCGAGGACGGCGGCGGCCGGAAACGGCCGAAATCGGGCAAGACGCGGCGGCGCAAACGGCATAAACGTCTGCTCTAGGGGGCCTTGCGACCAAGGCGAACGGGAGCGTGGGCCGCATTGTGGCGCCCGCTTCCCCGAAGCCGGCACGGCTCTGTGGCACACTGCACGCAATAGGAAAGCCTCGGTCGAGACCGTCGATCGTGACGGGCTCGCGACACTCTCGCGGCGACCGAATCGTTTCAGTGTGCCGCGTTCACCTGGAGGGCCCATGGCCGACGTTCAGATTCAACAGAACCCACCCGAGGGGACGCGCAGTGGCGGTAGCGGCGCGGTGTGGGCGATCGTCATCGTCGTTTTGCTCCTGCTCATCGGATGGTTCATCT
>DASURJ010000100.1:0-3275 GCA_036280115.1 Gemmatimonadaceae bacterium | reverse complement strand
TTGTAGGTCTGCGCGTCGAGCACGCCGCCGTCCGGGCGCGCGAGCTGGAGCCGCATCCCCACCGCAAGCAGGCCGCCCGCGAGGAAAAACGCGAAGCTCGTCGCCATGTACCGCACGGCGATGGGGATGTTGTCGATCGTCTGGAAGGCGCCGAAGAATCCCTTGGGCTGATCCCAGGTGACGTTGAATTCCTTCTTCCGCCGTTCCAGCGCGCTGTGCGCGACGACCCCCTCGCCCGCCTCTCGTGGGTCGCCGGGACCGGAGATCAGCTTCGACATCGTGGTGGCACCGGCTTACTCCAGCGTGCCAAGGTAACGGACGATGGCGTGCAGCTCGCGCGGCTCGAGCGGGACGACCGGCATGAGACTCCCCGGCTTGATCGCCTGGGGGTTACCGACCCATCCGTGCATGTGGCCGGCGTTGTTAGGCAGCACGCCCGCGGCGAGCGTCAGGCGACTTGCCACATGGGTGAGGTCCGGACCCGCATCGCCCCGCGCCGGCGTGCCGCGCACCGCGTGACAGAGCACGCACCCCGATGCGAGGAACGTCGCCTGATCGGCGAGCGCCGCCGAGTCGCGAGGGACCGCGGCAGACCGGCGCTGGCGTTCCGCCCACGCCTCGTACTGCGCTGGCGCCTCCGCGACGACCGTGAACGCCATCATCGCGTGCTGGACCCCGCAGTATTCCGCGCACTGCCCGCGCCACGTGCCCGGTCGCTCCACCGTGAACTCGAGCGCGTTCGTGCGGCCGGGGACAAGGTCCATCTTGCCCTGGAGCCCCGGCACCCAGAAGCTGTGGATCACGTCCGACGAGCGCAGCCGCACGATGACGCGGCGACCGACCGGCACGTGCATCTCGTTCGCCGTCTCGAACTCGAGCGCCGGCTGCGCGTCGCGGTAGTGCACCTTCCACCAGAACTGTCGCCCGGTTATCTCGACGACGAACTCGCCGGGCTCGGGCGGCTCGTCGACGCTCGCGACCGTACGGGACGGGAGCGCCACCGCGTTGAGCGTGTGCATCGTCATGATGAGCACCGGCAGGAGCGCGATGACGGGGAGCACGATGCCGCCAGCAACCATCCACCGCACACCAATCCGCTCGCGACGAGGACGCCCCGTCGCCTCGCGCCCGCGTCCGCCACTCTCCTCGTTATGCAGCTCGCCACGCGTGTCCGCCGGCCGATCGGCTTCCGGCACCTCGTCGCCGCGCCGCCGAAACAGCGCGTACGCGAGCCCGAGCAGCACCGCGATGGTAATGATGGTGCTGAGCACGAGCATCAGGTCCCACAGGTCACCGATGCGTGACGCTTCACGGCTCGCGGGTCGAAGCGCCGACTGCTCCGCCACCGCCACGGGCTGCGCGAGCGCTCGCAGCACGGCACTCGCGATCACCGCTCTCCCTCCGTCTGCCCTTTGCGCGATCCGGCCTGCCCGGTGCCCGCCTCAGGACTCGCTGCCGTCTTGTCGAGGCTCCGCACGAACGCCGCGACCTTCCACGCCTCCGACTCCGGCAGCTTTCCGCCGAACGCCGGCATCCCGTTAGGCCGGCCCTGGAGGATGGACTGGACGATGTTCTCGGGGTTGCTCCCATAGATCCACTCGGCGTCCGCGAATGGTGGACCCATGCCTCCTCCACCAGCGCCGCCATGGCAACCGAGGCAATTCATCTCGCCGTAGAGCCGCCGCCCCTCGGCCACCGCGCGGTCGTCGCCCTCGTACGGGTTCCTGGCTGCGACGTCTACCACGGTCGCCCCGGCCCGGAGCGTACTCGTGCGCACCGGCGTGCCCTGCTGGGTCATGCCCGCGGAGGGGATCAGCTGCGGGTCGTCATCGCGCGAGCACCCGCCGATGACCGCACCGGCGAGCACGCACGCGAGCATTCGCGTCACCTGCTCAATCCGGCAGCGCGAAGACATAGAGCGTTCCGCCAGGCGCGGTGTGGTCAGGCAGGTCGGTCATCGCATTCGCGAAGCCGAGCGCAATGAACGGGTCTACTTCGGGCATGAGCCCGAACACCACCGCCCCCGACCATCCGCCGACGCCCGACGCGATGGCCACGTACTGTTTTCCGTCGGGCCCGCGATACGTCACCGGCTGGCCGATGATCCCGCTGCCGACCTGGAACTGCCACAGCACCTCACCCGTGCGCGCGTGTACCGCCTTGAACCAGCGGTCCATCGTCCCGTAGAACACCACGTCGCCGGCTGTGACCAGCGCTCCACTCCACGCCGGGAACCGCTCCTTGATCTCCCATGCGGTGCGACGTGCGATCGGGTCCCATGCCTTGAACACGCCGCGGTGCCCGCCAGGGCCGGCGTACATGCGGACGTTCGCGCCGACGTACGGCGTGCCCGCGATGTAACCGGTCTCCATCCCCTGGTAGTCCATACACAGGTTGTTGTGCGGGATGTAGAGCAGGCCCGTGCGCGGCGAGTACGCCGAGGGTTGCCAGTCCTTCATCCCGGGCGACGCCGGGCACACGTTGCGGGCAATGCGGTTTCCCGTGGACTTCTCGGGATTCAGTGTCGGACGCCCGGTCTTCAGATCGAATCCAGTCGACCACGTGATCGGCCCGAACGGATCAGCCGAAAGGACCTCACCGGTCTCGCGGTCCATCACGTACAGGTAGCCGTTACGCTCGGGACGCACGAGCACCTTGCGCGTGGCGCCTCCGATCGAAAGGTCGAGGAGGATCTGCTCGTTCACGCCATCGAAGTCGTGCTCGTCATGCGGCGTCCACTGATACGCCCACCGCGCCTCGCCCGTGTCCGGGTCGCGCGCGAAGATCGACGACGCCCAGAGGTTGTCGCCCGGCCGTTGTGCGGGATTCCACACACCGGGGTTGCCCGTGCCGTAGTAGATGAGGTCGAGCTCGGGATCGTACGAGATCCACCCCCACACCGTGCCGCCGCCGATGCGCCACTGGTCGGGCGGCCACGTCGTCACGCCGAGGTCCTTGCCGCGGTCGCCCTCGTAGAACGGCCGGAATCCGGGACCGATCAGCACGTCCTCGTCCGGTCCGGTGCTGTAGGCGCGCCAGGCGATCTCGCCGCTCTCCGCGTCGAGCGCGGTGAGCCAGCCGCGCACGCCGAACTCGCCGCCCGCGTTGCCGACGAGCACTTTCCCCTTCACGACGAGGGGCGCCATGGTGATGGACTCTCCCTCGTTGATGTCGCCGAGCTTCGTCTTCCACAGCTCGCGCCCCGTCTCCGCGTCCACCGCGACGGCGTGGCCGTCGAGGGTGTTGAAGAAGACGCGCCCATCGGCGTACGCGGC
>DASURJ010000099.1:0-13463 GCA_036280115.1 Gemmatimonadaceae bacterium | reverse complement strand
GCGCCCGTGCCAGCCGCATCGTAATCAAATGGAGCCGCGATACTCTCATTCGGTTCGCGGTGAAGCGCTCTCGGCGAAGGCATCCGCAAGCGACGCCCGTCGTGCCAACCGTCTTCGTGTTCCCGGCGAAGATGTGCGCCCTCATGTGTCGCTCCGTCGCTGGAGTGCGCGCACACTCATCTGGAGGCGCCATGAGGAGACGTCTGGTCGTCCGCACGTCGCTGGTTCCACTCATGATGGCGCTCTACGCGAGTTCGGCCACCGCGCAGGGCACAGGTGGAACGGTCAGCGGCCAAGTCAGTGATTCCCTCTCCCGCAGCCCGATATCGGGGGCCGAGGTGCTGCTCGGCGACGCCGGCGCGGCGAACGCGCGGAGCACCCGCACGACCGCGGAGGGACGGTACACGTTCAGCGGGGTACCCGCGGGGCTGACCACGGTGAGCGTTCGCATGGTCGGGTTCGCGCCGAAGGCGCAGCGTATCACGGTCCGTGATGGCGAGACCGCGACCGCGGACTTCGCGCTGGCGCAGCGCACGACGCAGCTCGATCAGGTCGTCATCACCGGGACCGGCGGTGTGACACAGCGTCGTGCTGTGGGGAACGTCATCGAGACCATCGACGCGAAGAGCGTCCTGGAAACGGCGGCGCCTCGCAGCATCGACCAGCTGGTCGGGTCGCGAACCCCCGGACTCATCGCCCTGCCGACAAGCGGGCAGATCGGGACCGGTCCCCAGATCCGCGTCAGGGCAGCCAGCAGCCTAACGCTGAGCAATGACCCCATCATCGTCATCGACGGCGTGCGCATGGATGCGGCGGCGTCCCGTGGGCCTACCCAGCGTGGTGGCTTCGGCGCGAGCCGCCTCAACGACCTCAGCCCTGAAGACATCGAGAGCATCGAGGTCATCAAGGGGCCGGCGGCCGCGACGCTGTACGGCACCGAGGCGTCCAACGGCGTCATTCAGATCATCACGAAGCGCGGCCGGTCCGGACGGGCGGAATTTGCCTTCATGACCCGGCAGGGCACGAACTGGCTGCAGAACCCCGAAGGTCGCGCGGGAATGCTGTACGCTCCCAACCCGGCCGGGGGTGACCCCATCGGCTTCAACCTGTACAAGCACGAGGCGGAGAACGGCCGAGGCCCGATCTTCCAGACCGGCCGCAACCAGGGGTACCAGGGCAGCGTGACCGGTGGAACGGACGCGAGCCGCTACTACATCTCGAGCACGTACGACGATGACGTCGGCGTCGTGAGCTGGAACTGGGACCGGAAGTTCAGCGGCCGGGCGAACCTCGACGTGCTGGCGAACGACAAGCTCCGCTTCCAGGGAAGCCTCGGCCATATCCGGGATCGCATCCGTCTCGCGCAGAACGACATCGCCACCGACCCGTTCAGTCAGCTCATCTGGGGTACGCCTCGCACGATGAACGGTCCAACGCGAGGCTTCCTGAACACGCCGCCGGAGACGTGGAAGCTGATCGAGGGGCGCGCCAACAACGACCGCACCACGCTCAGCCTGAACGCCGATTACAATCCGCTCTCGTGGATGACGCATCGGCTGGTGACGGGACTGGATGTCAACTCCGAGCACAGCTCCCTCCTGTATCCGCGCATGCCGTTAGGCGGTCAGGATCCCATCGGCAACGTCGGGAACGGACAGAAGAACGCGAGCCGGACCACCCGCAGCTTCCTGACGCTCGACTACTCCGGTACGGCCAAGTACGGCTGGGGGGAAGCGTATCGGTTCACGACGTCCGTCGGGCTGCAGCACTACCGGTCGGACGTGAGCACGATCGGCGCGGTGGCGACCGTCTTCCCGGCCGAGCCCGTGACGCTCATCAGCAACGGCACGCAGACCACGGGCAACGAGCAGTTCACCGGGAACGCCAGCGTCGGCATGTTCGTGCAGCAGCAGTTCGCGTGGAACAACCGCGTCTTCCTCACGGCGGCGCTGCGCGGCGATGACAACAGCACGTTCGGGAAGGACTACAAGGCCGCGTACTACCCGAAGTTCAGCGCGTCGTGGGTCGTCAGCGAGGAGCCGTGGTACCGGTTGCCGTTCGTCAACGACTTCCGGCTCCGCGGAGCGTTAGGCGAGGCCGGCACACAGCCGGGCACGTTCGACGCCGACCGTCTCTACACGACGACCACCGGGTACCAGGACGCCCCGGGGCTCGTGCCGTTCCGGTTCGGCAATCCCGAGCTCAAGCCGGAGCGCAGCCAGGAGCTCGAGCTCGGCTTCGAGTCGAGCATCCTCAACGGGAGGATCGATCTCTCCTACACGCATTACCGCCGCAAGATCACTGACGCGATCGTCGAGCGACCGATCCCGCCGTCCGAAGGCTTCCCCGGCGACCAGATCGTGAACATCGGGAGGGTGAAGGGCTGGGGGAACGAGCTCTCCCTGAACGCTCGTGTCTACCAGGGCCGGTACGTCGGCCTGGAGCTCGGCACCCAGCTCGCCCGAAACGGGAACGAGATCGAGGACATGGGCGGCGCCACGTTCTTCACCGTCGGCGGCGGCGGTCAGGCGCAGAACCGCGTCGGGTTCGGGATCGCGGACTTCTTCATGTATAAGGTTCGCCAGCCCGTGCTCACGGCGTCCGGCAGCGCGGATCTCAACGCGTCGATCTGCGACGGCGGAACCGGCAAAAGTGGTGTCGAGCAGGGTGGGCCGGACGTTCCGTGCTCGCAGGCCCCTCGCGTGCACTGGGGTCACTCGCAGCCCATCTGGCAGATGGGCTACAACGCGACGGTCACCATCATGGACCGCCTGCGGCTCTACGCCCGCGTCGATGGCAACGGCGGCCACTACCAGTCGAACACCGAAGTGCGCGCGCTGCACAATCAGGGGTCGACGCTCGGCGTCATCAACCGGGATCCGCTGCTCGCGGTCTATCGCGCGATCGAAGCGGACGCGCCGGGCACGTACCGAGCCGGGTTCCTGCGCCTTCGCGAGGTCTCGGCCTCGTACACGGTGCCGTCGAATTTTGCGAGGCGCATCGGGGCCTCGAGCGCGAACCTGAGCGTCGCTGGCCGCAATCTCCGGATGCTGTGGACCGCGCAGAATGGCTGGGGGACCTCTCGTGACGGTCTGATCACGATTCCCATCGCGAACACGCACGTGTGGGACCCGGAGATCCGCGCCGTCGGGCAGCTCTCCAACGGCTTCCAGACCATCATGCCGCCGACGGCGAGCTTCACCACGTCACTTCGCCTCACCTTCTGACCGAGAGCCTAACGATGCGAGACATCATTGCTAGGAGCCCTGCGCGTTGGATGGTGACCCACACCCTCCGACGCCTCACCGCCACGCTCGCCGCGGCCGCCGCGGTGCTGACGACCGCGGCGTGCGACAAGCTGCTGGACGTCGAGAATCCGGCGAGCGTCCCGGTGGACGCACTCGACAGCCCGGCACTCTTGCCGACGCTCGAATCCGCCGCGATCCAGCAGTTCCAGTGCGCGTTCGCGAACTTCGTGGCAACCGCCGGCGTGCTGTCCGGCGAGTACTGGGTGGCCAACGGGTTCGTCAACAGCCACCCCTGGGAGTGGCGCGGCGTCGTCCAGATCAAGGGGTCGCCAGGCAGCTGCGGGAATCGCAACGCGACGTCTCTGGGCTACTACACGCCCATGCAGCAGGCGCGGTTCCAGCTCGACGACCTCTACGAGCGTGCTTCCTCGTTCACCGACGACGAGGTGCCCAACAGGCAGCGGATTCTCACCGAGGCGCGCGCGTACGCGGGGTTCGCCTACACCATCCTCGGCGAGACGATGTGTGAGATGGCGATCGACGGCGGCCCGCCGATGACGAGCCAGGAAGTCTGGGCCATCGCGGAGGAGCGGTTCACCGAAGCGATCACGCTCGCCACGGCTCTGGGAGATAACAGCCTGAGGGACATGGCGATCGCCGGACGTGCGCGCGTGCGGCTGGACATGGGGAAGCTCAGCGACGCCGCTGCCGACGCCCGACTGGTTCCGGAAGGGTTCGTCCGGGAGGCCGAGTTCTCGACCGTGACCCAGACCCGCGAGAACCGCGTCTACAACCTCACGGTGGCGAACAACAACATCTCTGTGGCTCCCCCGTATCAGAATTTGACCGTGGACGGGCAGCCCGATCCCCGGGTGCCGGTGCAGAACATGAACCGACTGGGGCCGGACAATGCGACACCGTTCTGGCGGCAGCTCAAGTACACGGACCCCGAGGCACCGATGCCGATCGCGTCATACGCCGAAGCACAGCTCATCCTGGCCGAGGCATCGAGTGACCCCGCGGAGAAGCTCGCGGCGATCAATCGTGTTCGTGCGCTCTCCGACATCGCACCGTTCGCCGGCGACGTGACCGACGACGTCATCATCGAGGAGCGTAGCCGGCAGCTGTTCAGCGAGGGCCATCGCTACGTGGACATGCTGCGCAAGGACCTGCCGTTCCAGTCGGGAACGAACCGGAAGGGGCAGACCTACAGCGACCTGACGTGCATCCCGCTGCCGGACGTCGAGACGCGGAATAACCCGAATTTCAACTAGCAGCTATCAGCTATCGGCCATCAGCCATACAAGGATGCGTTAGGGGTCAGAGTCCTAACGCATCCTTGTATTGCATCGCGCCATCGGGGGGACGCGGGGGAACACCCTGCGCGCCTCGAGCCCGGTGTAGCGGGCCGGCCGGAACGGCGATGACGCGGAAAGGGCCGAACCGGCCGGATGAGGGGACGCGTCTCGCGCCAGGTCCGGCATCCAGAACGGAGGGTTGAAACGGATGAGGGGGATGAGGGGATGAACGACATCATCCTCAGCGAGTGGGAGCTTCTCCCGCCGGGCCGTGAATGAAGGGGGAACGGCCCGCGGGGGACGCCGCTCGCCCCGGGAGCAGTTCCCCATCACTTCACGGCTCTGGAGAGCGGGCGCGTGAGCGCTGAGGAGCGATCCCCCTCATCTTCTCATCCCCTCATCCGTTCTCCCCCCTCCGTTCTGGATGCCGAAGCTGCGCGGCCTCGCGCGACTCGGCGGCGTCAGTGCAGAGCCGTCATTCGGCCGTTTCGGCCTTTCCAGGTCATCCGCGTCATCGCCGCTTTGACCGGCTCGGACGCGCCGGACTGGAAGCGCGGCGTGTGCGTGACACGGCGGAGCGCAAACGCCGCCCTAACGCGTTGCTATAGCTGATAGCTGACGGCTGATGGCTGATGGCTATCTCTGAACATCCGGCTCACGATGGACACGGACCGCGCCACGGTCCACCGTCCCGGCTGGCAGCTCGCTGGCGTGTGCCTCGCCGAGCTCGGCCGCCTGCTCGACGCTCGCGAGATCGCGTTCCGCAAGCGCAAGCTCGAGCTCGGTCGCGAACTCGGCGGCCAGCACGCGGTCTGCGCCGCGGAGGCGGAGTGCGAGCTCAGCCGGATGATCGAGCGCAAGCCCAGCCGCGCCGGCCACGCCCTCGAAGGCACGCAGATCTGCGGCCGTGAGGATGAGATAGAAGCCGGGGGGCCACGTCCACCGCCAACGTACCGCCGCGCCCGCGACCGCTGCCAACGGGACCACGAGCTCGCGCACCGGCTCGACCTGCTTGTCCGTGCGGATCTGCATGCCGACGCGGTCGGTGGATCGCGCGACGCGCCACTGGATCTGGAGCCGATCGCCGTCGAGGCGCAGCAGACCGTGGACGGTCTCGGTCGTCGAGGTAATCTCGAGCGCCCCGACGATGTCGCTGGACCGGCGAATGACAAAGGGAACCGCGGCCATGTGCGGCATACGATCATCAAGCTAAGGCAAAGTGCGTCCTGATCCTATCTCCGAGCACACCGCCGCGCCGCGAACGCATCACGACCGGTCCAGGTGAGGAAACGGCAGGAGACGACAGGATGGACGGGACGGGCCCGGATAACGAAGATGACCTACGCGGCGGCACGGTCGCTCTCGCCAGCGGCCTGAAGAGAAGGGTCACAGCCGCCCGGACCGGCATTTGCCTTGATCAATAGTCGAACAGCACTCAGGCGTCTAAGCAGACTCGACTGTGAGGAAGCTCGACGCCACGAACGTCCCCAGGAGGAGCACGTGTCTCTCCGACGATACCCCCAACTCGAACACCGGCGGGCTGACCTCAAGGTCCTGGCAATCCTGACCACGTTCGTCCTCGCGACCGGATGCTCGGAGCCGGAGTCGAAACCCCCGGCCGACCCGCGCGCCGCCCAGTACGAGGATTTTGCCAAGCGGCTCGCCGCGTACATGGAGGTTCGCGACTCGGTCGAGGACATTCTCGGCGATCTGGATCCCACGAAGAGTCAGGCCGAGATCGCCACACGCGCGGGCACGCTCGCCGCCGCGCTCATCGAAGCACGTCCGAACGCCAAGCCCGGCGACATCTTCACGCCCGAGATCGCGACGGTACTCGCGACGATGATCAAGGAGGAGTACAGCCGTCGTCCGGATACGGTGCAGGAAACCCGCGACGATGCACAGGACGAGCTGCCGAACTTCGAGCCGAAGGTGAACTCGCTGTACCCCACGACCTACCCGCTCGCGACGTTCCCGCCGAAGCTGCTGCCGCTCCTGCCCCCGCTGCCCGACAAGCTCGAGTACCGTATCGTCCAGAACTATCTCGTGCTGCGAGACGTCGAGGCGAATCTCATCATCGACTTCATGCCTAACGCAGTACCTGTGTGAGGAGGCTGTCGTGAAACCTCTGGCATTGATCACCGGGGTCGTCACGCTGATGAGTGCCGCGCCGGTCGCGGCACAGGAGATCACACTCCCGCGCAAGCCGGGGTCCGTGCGGTTCCTCGTCATCGGCGACGCCGGGACAGGCGACCGCATGCAGTACGAGGTGGCGAATCAGATTCTCCGGTTCGGCCGGCGGTTCCCGTTCACGTTCGCCATCATGCTCGGCGACAACGTCTACGGGGCCGAACGCCCGCAGGACTTCCGGCGAAAGTTCGAGCTGCCGTACAGCGTGCTCCTCCAGTCGGCCGTGGAGTTCAACGCGGCCCTCGGCAATCACGACGACCCCAACCAGCGCTACTACAAGCCGTTCAACCTGGGCGGGAACCGCTACCGGACGTTCAAGAAGGGCAACGTGCGATTCTTCGTCCTCGACACCAATTACCTCGATCCCGAGCAGGTGAAGTGGTTGGAGAAGGAGCTCGCGTCGTCGGGGTCGGACTGGAAGATCGTGTACTTCCATCATCCGCTGTACACGACGGCGCGTCGCGGGCCGGAGGTCGAGCTTCGGGCGATCCTCGAGCCGCTGTTCGTCGAGCACGGGGTGGACGTCGTGTTTGTCGGCCACGAGCACATCTACGAGCGGTTCAAGCCCCAGAAGGGAATCCCGCATTTCACGGTCGGCGGCGCCGCGAAGCTCCGCCGGGGCGACACGAGCCCCAATCCCAGGTTGGCTGCGCGGTACGACCGCGATCGTTCCTTCCTGCTCGCCGAGGTCGCCGGCGACACGCTGTTCTTCCAGGCCGTAACGAGACAGGGGTCGTTGATCGACAGGGGGTTCGTCGTTAGGCGGGAGGCCGCGCAACCGGTCGCGCTCGGACAACCCGCGCGAACGCCGTAGCGGCGGCCATCGGGGAGGCGGGCGCAGCGTGGCGGGTGTACTTTCCCGCCATGCGCTTCCCCAGTCCACCGCCCTCGGCGCCCGTGGTCGTCGCGGTGCTGTCACTCTTCGCGCTCGCGTGCGGCGGCACCACCGACCCGCCGGGCGGTGGCACAACGCCGCCGCCGCCGACGCAGACCATCCCGCCGGGTCCCTATACCCCCGGGAGCTCGTACACCGGGCGAAACGCGTACATCGAGTATATCGCCGGGAATGCGCCCGTCATCTACACGGCGCCGCACGGCGGCGACCTCACCCCGTCAGAGATCAACGACCGGACACCGTCGCGATGCGGGGGATCAGCCACGACCGGCACGGACCTGAACACGCGCGACCTCGTGCTTGCGATGCAGCAGCGCCATTTCGACCGGTTCGGTACGTACCCTCACGTCATCATCAATCACCTCGCGCGCAGGAAGCTCGACGCGAATCGCACCGAGACGGAGGCGACCTGCGGGAGCGACGGGGCGCGCGTGGCGTTCGCCGAGTGGCACGCGTTCATCGACGTGGCCAAGGCGGCGGTGCTCCAGGCGAGCGGGCGCGGATGGTACATGGACATCCACGGCCACGCCCACGCGAAGCCGCGACTCGAGCTCGGGTATCTCCTGACGGCCGCGCAACTCGACCTGTCGGATGCGCTGCTGGATGGGAACCGGGCGTTTCAGGATACCGCCAGCATGCGGACGATATCCGAGGCGGCCCCGCTCTCCTTCTCGGCGCTCCTCCGAGGGCCGATGAGCCTCGGTACGCTGTACGCGAGCAACGGCTTTCCCGCGATCCCGAGCGAGACGGACCCGCGTCCGGCGGGCGACGAGTACTTCACTGGCGGCGACAACACACGCCGCCATGGGTGCGGTGCGGAAGCGAGCGCCCTGGGCGGCGCGACGGGCGGCAACATCTGCGGCGTACAGATCGAGGCGAACTTCACGGGCGTTCGTGACACGCCGGCGAACCGCGAACGATTCGCAGACGTCACCGCGGCCGTCCTGCAGCAGTACCTCTCGACCCACTGGGGCCTGGATCTCGCCGGGGCGAGAGACGCCGGAATTGGGGTCAGATTCGAATAACATCGTTTTCCCGCGAAAGGGGTCGGAGTGTTAACGCATCGTTCCAGTGCCGGGCAATGGAACGATGCGTTAACACTCCGACCCCTTACCAACAGCTTTGACCCCTGACCCATCCGGCCGCTTCGGCGTTTCCGCGCCATCGCCGTTCCGACCGGGCCCGTGCACCGGACTATCCGCGCGCGGGCCGTTCACCCTGCAGCTACCAGCTCCAGCTAATGGCAGCCAGCGCCGTTCTCGTATTTCGTTACCAGCCGATGCCGTAATCCTCCCCATGATTGCTCGCCCCGCCCCACATGGTGCGATGCTTCCGGTCGAACCAGATGGCCGTGATGGGCCCGGATGTCCGCTCGTTGAGCGCCAGGGTGTACCCCATACTCCGGAGAGCCTGACGAGTCGATTCGGGAAGTGACGTCGCGGCCGTCATCCGGCCCGGCCGCGTCTCATGCGCGCCGAACGAGTTGCGCATCTGGAAGCTGTTGATGTTCGGCGCCTCGGCCGCCTGCTGCACCGTCATCCCGAACTCCACGACGTTCAGGAAGAACTGCAGGAGGTTCTGGTCCTGCGAGTCCCCGCCCTGCACCGAGAACGCGAGGAACGGCTCGCCATCTCTGAGCGCGAGCGTCGGCGTCAGGGTCACACGCGGGCGCTTGCCCGGCTCGATGACGTTGTACGGGCCATCCTTCGGGTCGGTAACGAAGCTCTGCGCGCGCTGGCTGAGCCCGATCCCCGTTCGCCCCGCGATCACCGCCGGATTCCATCCGCCACTCGGCGTCACGGACACCACCCAGCCTTCTGCGTCGGCTGCCTGGATGGACGTCGTGCCAGCATAGAACGATTCACGGTGCGCGGAATCGGCGTCGACTTGCGCGGACGAGATACCAGGACCGCCAGAGTCCTGCGGCACCACGCGCCGGTCCTGCTGGCCACTCGGCGGCTGCGAGTCGGGAATCACGAAGTCGCTGTTCTTCCACTGCGCGAGAATCGACGCGAACGGGTTTTTGCCCCCCTGGAACGGATACGGGTCGCCCGGCTTCGCGTCAGCGTCGTTCTTCGTCCAGTCGATCTGCGCGAATCGCGCTTTCGCGTACTCCTTCGAGAGCAATCCCTTCACCGGTTCCTCGGGCGGGAATGCCGGGTCGCCGTAATAGAAGTCGCGGTCGGCGAACGCGAGGTTCATCGCCTGGTAGATCGTGTGGATGTAGCGCGGCGAGTTGTACTCCATGCTCTTCACGTCCGCGTTCTCCAGGATGTTGAGCGCCTGGAGCAGCACCGCGCCCTGCTGCCAGAGGGGAAGCTTATAGACGGTGATCCCCTTGTACGTCGTGGAGAGCGGCTCCTCGATCTTGACCTTCCAGTTCGCGAGGTCCTGCATGGTGAAGAGCCCGCCGTCCTCGCGCACGCCGCGCACGAGCTCCTGCGCGATATCACCTTTATAGAAGCGGTCGTACGCGGCGTAGATCGCCTGCTTGCGTGTCTTCCCTGCGGCCAACGCCTGCTTTTCGGCCTCCACCAGCTTGCGGAACGTGGCGGCCAGGTCCTTCTGCACGAAGATCTCTCCCGGTTCCGGTGCCTCACGCGTCTGCCCGGCGTGCGGGAGGAACACCGCCGGCGAATACTTCCACTGCTTGATCCAGTTCTTCTGCCGCTCGATGCCGTTCGCGAGCTGGGCCTCGATCGGGTAGCCGTCGGCCATCTCGATCGCCGGTGCAAGCACGTCCGCCACCGACAGTTTGCCGTACTCGGCGAGCATCGTCAGCAACCCGCCGATCGTGCCCGGCGTGACAGCCGCGAGCGGACCGTACTCGGGCGGGTGCTTGTATCCCTTGCTCTTGTAGAACTCGGCCGTCGCCCCGGTGGGCGCGACGCCTAACGCGTTTATCCCGATCACCTTCTTCGTGTTCGGGTTGTATATGAGCGCCTGCGTCTCACCGCCACACCCCAGGGTGTCCCACATGGTGCAGCCGGCGGCGAGCATGGCGGCGGCCGCATCCACGGCGTTGCCACCCTTCTGGAACATCATCGCGCCAGCGGTAGCCGAGAGTGGCTTGCCGGTGATGGCGAGCCAGTGCTTCGCGTGAAGCGGTGGCTTCTGCGTGCTCGAGTTCCGCGGATCGGCCGCGCCGACGGGCTGGCCGGGGCCCTGTCGCCGTTGTGCCGCGAGGGACGAGGCACCGAGAACAACGAGCGCGAGGGCGACAGCTACGAAGTGAAGGAGATGATAGCGATGACGTCGAGACATGAGGCCTTCCGGAAGCAGTGAGCCGCAGTCGAGCCGTAGGTTCAAACTTCCACGCGCGCCGCCGTTGCGCAATGAAGCGCGGGCCGAGGCGTGGGGCGTCAGCGTCGGGCGAACTTCATGTGCGTCACGCCCGGCGCCGCGACGGCGCGCTCGAGCTCGAGCCCGTGAAGATCGGTTCCCACCCCCTCGAAGAGTCGCTCGCCACCGCCAAGCAGCACGGGCGCGAGATGGATCCACATCTCATCGACGAGCCCCGCCGCGAGATACTGTTGCGCGGCCTTCGCCCCGCCAGAGAGCGCCACGTCCTTCCCAGCAGCGGCTCGGCGTGCCTGCGCGAGCGCGGACTCGATCCCGTCGGTCACGAACGTGAACGTGGTGCCGCCCTCCAGCGTGAGCGGTTCGCGCGCGTGGTGCGTGAGCACGAATACCGGATGATGGAACGGCGGGTTCTTGCCCCACCACCCGGTCCACGGGCTGGTAGCGTCCCAGCCGCCGGGGTGACCTCCGAACATGTTTCGGCCCATGATCGTCGCACCGATGTTGGCCAGCTCGTCCTCGAGGACCGCCGTGCTCTCGTTGACCTCGCCGCCTTCCTTTCCGTGTGGACCGCGCCAGGCGGCGAGCGGGAACACCCACTCGTGTAATTGCTCGCCGCCTACACCGAGCGGCTCCTTCAGACTTTGATGGGGACCGGCGACGAAGCCGTCGAGCGACATCGAGATCCTGAGGCGCAGCCTGGACATCACGTACTCTCCTTGATGAACGTTGGGGACGGGCGTCGTTCGATCATCCGGGTTTGCGAATATCACCACCGGCAACCATAGATTGTCGCACGCCCACGTTTATCCGGAGTCTATCGCATGCGGCCCTCGCAGTCACTCGGAACGATCGCTCTCCTGGTTGTCTTACCGTCCGCGGCCAGCGCCCAATCCGCAGCCGCGTCGCAGGCTGCCGTCACCACGAGCGTCGATCAGCGCGTGGACGCGTTCATCCGCAGCGAGATGGCCCGCCAGAAAGTGCCCGGCATCGGGCTCGCCGTCATCAGGCGTGGCGAGGTCCTCAGGCTATCCGGCTACGGCGAAGCGAACGTCGAGCACAAGGTCCCGGTCACGCCCGAGACCATCTTCCAGTCCGGGTCGCTCGGCAAGATGTTCACGTCGGCGCTCATCCTGCTGCTCGTCGAGGACGGCAAGATCGCGCTCGACCGGTCGATCGCTGCGTACCTGCCTAACGTGCCAGAATCCTTCACGGCGATCACGGTGCGGCATCTCCTCACGCACACGTCCGGCATCCCGGATTACACCGAGGAGCTGATCGACTTCCAGAAGAACTACACCGAAGACGAGCTCACCGCGGCGGCGTTCAAGCTGAAGCTCGAGTTCCCACCCGGGTCGCGGTGGAATTACAGCAACACGGGTTACGTCCTCCTCGGCATCATCGCCGGCAGGGTCGGCGGCAAGTTCTACGGCGATCAGCTGCGCGAGCGCGTCTTCGGGCCGGCAGGGATGACGACCGCGCGCGTGATCTCGGAAGAAGACATCATCCCGAACCGCGCGGCGGGCTATCGTCTCGCGCGCGGCGAGCTCAAGAACCAGAACTGGGTGGCGCCGAGGCTCAATACCACGGCCGATGGCTCGCTCTACTTCAGTCTGCGCGATCTCGTGGCGTGGGAGCGCGCGGTGCGGACGCGCGCGGTGCTCGCGCCCGAGAGCTGGGCGCGTGTGGTCGAGCCGGTGCGCCTGACGAGTGGTCGTCCGTACCCGTACGGCATGGGCTGGTCGCTCGACACCGTTGGCGGGCAGCCCACACAGGGGCACGGCGGCGCATGGCAGGGGTTCAAGACCCAGCTCACCCGCTACATGGGCGACGACATGACCGTCATCGTGCTCGCGAACGCCGCGCAGGCCAACCCCGGGCTCTTCGTGGACAGCATCGCGGCGATTTACAGCCCGACACTCGTGCGCCCGACGCCGGGACCGATCGCCGACACCAACCCGGCCATCGCGGAGCGACTGAAATCGCTGCTCGCTGACGCCGCTGCGGGCAAGCTCGATCCGGCGCAGTTTGCTTACGTGCGGGCAGGGTATTTCCCTAACGCCCCACGCGCGTTCCAGAACATGCTCAAGGATCGTGGCGCCCCGACCAGGGTCACGCTGATCACGCGGCGGCAGATCGGCGATGACATCGTCTCGACGTACGTGGTCTCGTACGGCTCGACGGACTTCGAGGCCGGCCTCGCGCTCGCGCCGGATGGGAAAGTCGCGCAGTTCGGCGTGCGTCCTCGTCGTTAGCCAGGCCGCGCCGCAATGCGGCGCGCACACGCATGCTGCTCCATGATCGCACGCGTCACCGCGCGAACCGGAAGTGCGCGCTGTGCTCGGTGCCGTCCGTGAGCCGCACCGTCAGGCGGCGGCACGTGCCGGCCCATCCCGCCTCGGTCTTCCAGACGTAGCTGTAGACATCCGCGGTCGCGTCGTACGAGAGCGAGCTCTGGCCGGCCGTCACCGTGGACTCGACTTCGTCCACCGGTGCGCTGCCGTCGCACGCGATCGGCTGCGATGCGGGGAA
>DASURJ010000098.1:0-9482 GCA_036280115.1 Gemmatimonadaceae bacterium | reverse complement strand
CGAGCGTCTGGCTCAGTTCATACGCGGGGATCGTCCTGCTCGACGCGCGCGATGCCGGAGTTGCCGTGGACTCGGCGGTACTCGGTCGCCTCGCGGGGTACGTGGCCGCGGAGCTGCGTGGCGAGTCCAGGCCGGTGTTCTCTCCTGTCTCGAGCTACTGGGACCGGCCGGAGATGCGGCTCCGCGAGCGCGTGGCCGCGGTGGATTTTCTGAGTCGCCTGGGGCGACCCGCGGTCGCGTCCGAGAACGAGCTGCTGCGCTCGGCGGCGATACTGACGCTCGAGGATCGTGCACGATTGGCGGAGGTGCTCGCGCGACGGAACCAGACAGCGGCTGCGCGTCGATTGATGGAGTCGACGTGGGCGCAGGTGCGCGTCGAAGGGCGCCGCGCCGTCGTCCCCGACTCCGCGAACGTCGAGTTCTACTTCCGATCGGCGACGCGCCCTGTCGCCCGCATCCTGCGCGCGACGCTCGCGGTGGACGCGAACCACGCGCTCATCGGGCCGCTCGCCGAGACGCTCGCGCAGCAAGGGCGCGCGGAGGGCGCGGCATGGATGTGGAACACGCAGGATTACGCTTCGGCCGTAAGCGCGTTGGCCGCGCTCGAGCGGCGCCGCCGGGAGCAGGGGAGTCGTACCGTCCGTGTACGCGCGGGGAATCGGGTGATCCTCCAGGCGTCGACCGGGGGCAGCACGGTCGGGGCGGACTCGGCGATGTCGCTCGTGGGGTTGCTGCCTAACGCGCGATCGGCGCCCGTGCTGCGACTGTCGCTCGATGCCGGGGCGAGTCCGGCTGGGACAGAGTCGACGGGAGTCTACTACTACATCACGGTAACCGAGGTCCCCGGCACGCCACCGGTGACGCCCGAGGACAACGGCATTCGCGTGGAGCGGTGGTACGAGCGTTACGAGGGTGGGGCACCCATCACGCGCGCTGCGGAAGGCGACCTCGTCCGCGTGCGACTCAGGGTCACCGTGCCGTCGACCCGGCAATTCCTGGTACTGGACGACGCGCTGCCGGCCGGCCTCGAGGCAGTGGACCTGAGTCTCCGCACGGCGTCGGCGTTGCCGGGACCGGGCGCAGGAGCGGAGGCCACGCAGGGGCCGGTAGAGCGGGAGGGTACGGAAGGTGGTCCGCAGTGGGGCTTCGGTCGCTGGGACTCGGGCTGGTGGTCGCCGTTCGACCACCGCGAGATCCGCGACGACCGCGTCGTGTACTCTGCAAACGTGCTCTGGCCGGGGACGTACACGGCGACGTACATCGCGCGCGCGACGACGCCGGGGACGTTCGTTAGGCCACCGGCACACGCCGAGGAGATGTACAACCCGGCGGTACACGGTCGGAGCGACGGCGGCACGTTCGTCGTGACCCCCCGACGGCAGTGAGCGAAGTGGGCGTCATTCCGAACGCAGTGAGGAATCGCGGTCGTCCTGGTAGAGGGGTCCGCCTGCCACGCACGGTTCGACGATTGGCGGGAGCGATCGCCGCGTCGCTCGGCGTGGTGATCGTCCTCATCGGCATCTGGGTGTTCCGTCCGATCCCGCCGCGGATCCTGTCCCCCGACGGCGCCGTTGGCGTGACCATCGAGGACCGTCACGGCCTCCCGCTGCGCTCCACCCGCGCCGCCGACGGGAGCGACGCGACGTGGGTCGTCTACGACCGGATCGACCCCGACCTGATCAATGCGTTCGTCGCGGTGGAAGACAAACGCTTCTGGGACCACTGGGGGATCGACGTGCTGGCCGTCGGTCGTGCGGCCATCTCCAACGTGCGCGCACGGAGGACGGTCTCGGGCGCGTCCACGATCACGATGCAGCTCGCGCGCCTGTTGCGCCCCGAAGAATGGAATGCGTTCGGCAAGGTCGCCCAGGTCCTGTGGGCGATGCGGCTCGAGGCGCAGCTCACCAAGCAGCAGATCATGGAGCAGTACCTGAACCGCGTGCATCTCGGTGAGGCCACCGTGGGCGTGGGCGCGGCGAGCGCGCTCTATTTCGCGACGTCGGCCGGTGAGCTCGGTATCGGACAGGCAGCGACACTCGCGGGGATCACGCACGCGCCATCCCGCGACAACCCGCACGTGTCGCGCGAACGTGCCCGGCGGCGTCAGGCAGTGGCTCTCGCGCGGATGCGCCGGCTTGGTCTGGTGACCGACGCCGATACGGCGCGGGCGCGTGCGGAGCCACTCGGCTCGACCGGCCGCGCCGCGCCGTTCGTGGCGCCGCACTTCACGACCCGCGTGCTCTCGTGGACTGGCCGCGAACGCGCGAGAGGCCGGTTGTCACGGATTCGCACGTCGCTCGACATCGAGTTACAGCGCGCGATCGAAGCCGAGGTGCGACATACCGTCGACGTGCTCCGCGACCGGCGGGTGGAGCACGCGGCTGCCGTGGTCCTCGACAACGTCACAGGCGAGGTGCTCGCCTGGGTCGGCTCACCGGACTTCTGGGCCGCGAAGGACGGCCAGACCGACATGGTTGTGTCGGCGCGCCAGCCAGGATCGGCGCTCAAACCGTTTCTGTACGGCGTCGCGCTCGATCGCGGCTACACGGCCGCGAGCGTGCTGCCTGACATACCGAAGACCTACCCCACGGCGACCGGCCCCTATCAGCCGCGCAACTACGACCGCCGGTTCCGCGGGCCGACGCGCGTGCGGGAAGCACTCGCGAGCTCGTACAACGTCCCCGCGGTCGAGCTGACATCGGCGTTAGGTGCGGGTGCACTGCTTCACACGTTGCGCCTCGCGGGCTTCGAGTCGTTGAACCGTGACGCCGAGCATTACGGGCTCGGACTCGCGCTCGGGAATGGCGACGTGACGTTGATCGAGCTCGCGAACGCGTATCGTGCCCTGGCGAACGGTGGTGAGTGGCGGCCGTGGACGTGGCAGCTCACGACCAACGCCGGGCGGCCGGTCTCCACACCGCGCGAATCGCGCCGCGTCATCTCGCGCGCCGCGAGCGCGATCGTCCTGGACATTCTCCGTGACCCCGCCGCGCGCATCCCCGGGTTCGGCGCGACCACGCCGTTCGACTTTCCATTCCCGGTGGCGGTCAAGACCGGCACGAGCCGTCACTTCACCGACAACTGGGCGGTGGGAACCACGCGCGCGTTCACCGTGGCCGTGTGGGCCGGGAACTTCAGCGGCCGGGCGATGGAGGGCGTGAGTGGCATCACGGGTGCCGGCCCGCTGCTGCATCGCACCGTGATGGCCCTCGCGCGTCGCATGCCCCCCGGGGTGTTGACGACGCCAGCTGAAGCAGGCGCGGTAAGCGTTCCGGTGTGCCGGCTTTCGGGACTTCGCGCGACATCGGAGTGCGCGCAGCTCACCGAGTGGTTCGTGCCCGGCACCGAGCCCACGCGCGAGGACGACTGGGAGCGTGCGGGACGGGTGAACTTGCCTGACGAGTACGGCGAGTGGTCGCGCCAGGGGTTGCGTCCGGTGCTCGACGAGGTGGGACGGGCCGTCGCGGCCGCGGGCACGTTGACCGACGCGAGGGGAGCGATGGCGGAACGGGCGACAGAGGAAACGACACCTAACGCATCGCCGTCGCAGTTCCGCATCACGTCACCGCTTGACGGCGATCGGTACTCGGTTCCGGTGGGGGTCGACCCTCGGTTCGCGAGCATCGCACTTCGCGCTGCCGGTCCGGGAGCAGACGCGGTACGATGGTGGATCAACGGTAAACTTTACGAGCGCAACCGCTGGGCGCCTAAGCCCGGGACACACGAGATTCGCGCGATCTCCACGCGCGGCGACACGGCGCTGGTGCGTGTGGTCGTGGAGCGGTGACGGAAACCCGTCTCCGGTCAACGAGCTCGAAACGCGACTGGGAGCTCCACGAACTCCGCCCCGTCGAGCACGCCGGCGAGACCCGGGCCGGCGTACCGACCGCGGAACCGAAACGCGTCGGCGTCCTGGCGGCGGAACATGATTTTCAGAGAGTCGTCGCTGCGCGTTCCCGTCAGCGTGAGCGCTTCGCCTCCAGGATTGGTTAGGCTGGCCAGCGTAGCCGTGCCGCTGACCTCCGAGCCGTATCCTCGAAACGTCATGATCAGCACCTGACCCGTCGCGACGAGGTCCGCCGCCCACCGCTCGGTCGATCCGGGCTCTGTCGAGCCGCACGCTGCCATGCCGAGCGTCAGTGCAGCCCCGACGCCGGCGACACGTCTTCGACTGGCCATCATACAGGTCGTTGCCTGAGGACGATGGCGCTCCGATAGGAAGCGCCTCAACTGAGCCGCGAGACGAATCTACGACTTGGCCTGCGGCATTGACAGAAAGGACCGGTCGAATAAGTTAGCTGCTCAGCAATGTAAAGTTAGGTTACACGAAAATAGCGAGGTCGCAATGGAAATCGCGATCGAACGCATCGTCGGGATCTCCTTTCTCGCGGTCGGCCTCTCCCATGTGCTGCGGCCGGCCGGGTGGGCCGAGTGGTTTCGTCAGCTTCGCGCGCGTGGTGAGCCGGGGGCGTTCGTCAACGGCATGATGAGCCTGTCGTTCGGTACCCTGATCGTCGGGTTTCACGGCACTCAGTGGAGCGGCGTACCCGCGCTGGTGACGTTCGTGGGTTGGGCCCAGGTGCTCAAGGGCGTCGTGCACATGTGCTTCCCGGCGCACTCGCTGCGCAGCATGGGGCGGGTGACAGCCGCCGAGAATTCCTGGAAGATTCCGGTCGCTGGCGGCGTCATGATCGCATTGTCGGTCGTGATGCTCGCGGGATCAGTGACATAGCACATGGCGGCCGATCGCTCGCCGGCGATACACGTCGTCCTCGTCTACCCGGAGATTCACTGGAACACCGGGAACGCCGGTCGCACGTGCCTCGCGGCGGGAGCGACGCTGCACCTCATCGAACCCCTCGCGTTCTCGCTCGACGAGCGCGAGGTGAAGCGCGCGGGCCTCGACTACTGGGAGCACGTCGACCTCCGCGTGTGGCCGAATTGGGAGGCGTTCGAGCACGAACTGCCGTCTCTCGGCGAGCCGTTCTTCTTCTCCACGAAGGCGACGCGGCTCTACTGGGACGCGCCGCTCGCATCGGCGAGCGGCGCGGTTCTCATCTTCGGTCGCGAAACTGGCGGACTGCCGCCCGAGCTTCACGAACGCTACCAGGATCGCTTTTTCACGATGCCGATCCTGTCTCCGCACGTGCGGTCGCTCAATCTCTCGACGAGCGTGGCGATCGCTGTCTACGAAGCGCTTCGCCAGCGACGTGCTATTGCGCAGCCTTGAGCCGCGTTCCGACGACGAGCATGCGCAGCGAATCGAGCGCTGCGGCGCGCGGCTCGAGCGCCGAGGCGACGTCGGCCGGGAGATCCTTGAACGCGTTCCCGAACGCGTTCTTCATCTCCTCGGCGTTCTTTCGCAGCTGTTCCTTTTGCTCGGCGGTGAGGTCCGTCGTATCAGGCTGCGGCATGTTCGCCATCATCGCCTGTCCCTGGCGAGCAGCGAGCGCGCTCGAGATGGCGTTCACGATCGTGCGGTACCGGTCGACGGAGAGGCCGGCCGCACGCGCACCGTTTTCGACGGTCTGCTGCTCCGTCGCGCCCATTATTGCCGAGAGCGTGTCCGTGCCGGTCTTTGCGGCGGCTTTGTCGGCGATCGCCTTGTTGACGGCCTCGAGCTCGGCGCGTAACCCGCGCTCGAACGCGTCGATGTCGGCGGGTGAGAGCGGCGCGTCGGCGGGCTCTGCCGTCGCGGGCGCAACTACCGCGCCCGGGGAGGCCGTATCCACAGCTGCGGCGGCAGTCTCTGCGGCCAAGTCGGCCGCGTCTTCACCGCCGCCGCAAGCGTTGATGAACGGCAGAAGGATGAATGAAGCGATGAACACTCGGCCCCTGCTCGAGTGCCGGATGGTCCGTGATGACGACATCATACCTCGAAGTGAACGACTGGTGGCCGCACTCCCTCGATGTGCGGCAGTTTGGCGGACCTGAAAGTACTCGGCGGCGAGCACGCATGGGGTCATGGGTCAATTCACACTGGGAGGCCTTCATTGACGAGGTCCCGTGGTTCGTCGATGGCGGCCAACCGGTCGCCGTCGGGAAGCTGGCAGCGCCGGGCGGTTGGAGACCTTCCGACTCCATCGCGGCGATGTTCCCGCACCTCGCCGACCTGCTCGGCAGCGCGCATACGTCGAGCGTGTCGATCGGCCCGAGAGAGTACGTGCTCTTTTCGTGGTCAACGGCCGTGGGCATTTCGACGTGGCTTTCGCCGCGTCCTGCATTCACCAGTGCCGACCTGCTGCCTGCGCATCGAGCGCTACTGTCGGCGTTCGGCGGAATAGTGGAGCGATCCGGCGAACCCGAGACGACCTGGCTCCTCAACACGACCGAGTCGCTGACCGAGGAGGAAGCGCGCTTCGACGCGACGTTCATCACCGACTACAGGGCGTTCGAGGGGCTCCCAGGCGGAATTCCGATCGATCTGCCTGCGTACTACTCGATCTCGCGCGAGGCCAACGGCAATACGACGCTGTGCCACCGGCAATCCGGCGAGGTCCTGCTCTTCGCGCCGGACCACTCGTTCGACGACATCGAGGTGCTCGAGGGGTGCCCGCCGTACACGCTGTATCGCCGCCGTGGAGGTCGAACGTTCGTCGAGTGGGTCGAGACGGTCGCGCAGCAGTGGGCGCGTGCGATCACCGACGAAATCTGACGCCACGGCCGTCACGCCGCGGAGAACGGCGGGCTATCGCAACGGCGACGGGTCGGCGCCACGGACGGCGACGATCGGCAGATCACGCTCGCGTGCCCAGCCTTCCCAGTCCGTCGCCGTGCGCTCGAGCAATCGCCGTGTGAGGTCAGCCCCAATCGTTAGGCCCAGCGCCTGGTACAGCCGCGCCTCGAAGTGCGGCTCGAGCGCGGCGACGGCGACATGTCCCGCTCTGGTTGCGTAGACGCGATATCGCGGAGCCCCACCGCCGAGCACGCCGCCAGGCGCGGTCAGTCCGTGTCGGAGCGACGCGAGCATGGGCTCGAGACTCTCCACCAGGCCCACGTCCATGCACGAGCCGGGCGGCTGTCGAAGCAGGGCGAGCGCGGCGGCGAACGCGCGCTCGGATGCCATCACGTCGGCCGCGAGGGTTCGCGGCATCGCATCCCCGATCAGGCCGGCTTGCGCCTGGTACGTGAGGTCGTGCCCCGGGTGTTCAGGGTCGCCCACGCTCCCGAGTATCCGAAGGACGCGAAGTCGCGGCTGCGTATGACGCAGCGAGTCCGGGTCGAGTCCGAGCCGCGAGAGGGCCGATGGCCGCTGGCTCGTCAGGAGGAGGTCGGCGTCGGCCAGAAGCGTCACCATGCGTGCGCGTCCGCCGTCGGTCTTCAGATCCAGCCGCTCGATCGCGATCCCTTCGTGCATCTCGGTGTGCCATGCCGCCGAGAGCGCCAGAAACGGGTCACCCGCGATCGGTTCGACCTTTGTCACCCGCGCGCCTGCCTGGAAGAGGCGCGCCGCCGCGAGCGGGCCGGGAACGTTCTGTGCGATCGTGACGACGCGTACGCCGTTGAGGAATCGTGGAGTCACTGGCAAAGAGGAACTCAATTTTCGAAACGAGTGAGGCGCAACGTCAAACGGCGCACGGCCGAACCGGCCGTGCGCCGTTTCGGCCGTGCGGTGTTTCCGGCTTAACTCGACCGCAACGCGACCATGGGATCTACTCGCGCCGCGCGACGTGCCGGCACCAGGTTCGCGAGGAGTGCCACGAGCGCGAGCACGCCGAACGCGATCGCGAAGCTCACGATGTCGAACGGTCCCACGAACAGCACGCTCGCGAGCACCCGGGCGGCCGCCCGCGCGAGCAGCACGCCGATCACGCCGCCGACCGCGACCAGCACCATCCCTTCGCGGAGTACCATGCCTAACAACTGATTCGGCCGCGCGCCGAGGGCCTTGCGGATACCGATTTCGCGCACGCGCCGGCTGACCGAGTAGCCGATCACGCCATAGAGCCCCACGGCGGCGACGGCAAGCGCGAGCGCGCCGAACGCGCCAATGAGCCACGCGCCGGCACGCACCGGAAACAGCCTGACGTCGGCGAGGTCTCGGACCGTGCCGCGATCGAGGAAGACGAGATCCGGATCGAGCGCGCGAAGCTCGCGCTGCAACACCGGCACCAGACCGTCGGCCGCGACCGATGTGCGCACGACGAAGTTGCCGAACGTCTCCTGGCGGCTGAGCGGCAGATGGAGGTACGACTTCGCCGACTCTCCCGGCGTGTCGACCTTGTAATCCTGGACGACCCCCACGACCCGATACGGCTCGCCACCCTCGCGGAGACGAAACTCGCGATTCAGCGCGCCCTCGGGCTGACCGGGCCAGAACCGCTGCGCCATCGTGTTCGAGATCACGGCCACGCGGCGGGTCGAGTCGCGGTCGGCCAGCGCGATCCCTCGGCCCGCCAGCAGCTCCAGCTCGAGCGCCTCGAAGTAACGCTCGTCCACATACGCGCCGTCGATCCCGAACGGCCGGTTGTCCGCGGTTTCGTGTCCCGGAACGAACACCGAGAAGCCGTTGTTGTTGAGCGAGAGCGGCAGACGGCTCGTGAGCGCGACCGCTTCGACTTGCGGCAACGACTGCAAACGCCGGACGCCCTCCTCGAGGAATCGTCCGCCTCGCTCGCGGTCGTAGCCCACCATCTCGAGTGCGAGGGAGAGGTACGCCGTACGATCGCCATCGAAGCCCAGCGGGACGCGGCCGGCTGCCGAGAGGCTCCGCACCATGAGCGCGCCACCGACCACGAGTACGAGCGAGACGGCGATCTGCACGACGACGAGCGCGTCGCGGAGCTCGAACCGCCGCCGGACACCGGTCGACGACGCGTCCTTGAGCGCCGGCACGAGGTCGGGGCGCGACGCTCGCAGCGCGGGGAGGAGTCCGAACACGGCGCCCGTGACGACGGCAACGACGAGCGTGAAGAGGAGCACGCGCCAGTCGGGACTCACCGCCAACCCGATGTCGATGGGAAGAGGCGGGCGCACGCGCGCGACGAGCGCGGTGAGCCCCGCGGCGAGTGGCAGCGCGACGGCGCCACCCAGGAGCGCGAGCAACAGGCTCTCCGTCAGCATCTGCCTGACGAGTCGCGACCGCTCCGCGCCTAACGCTGCGCGGACGGCGATCTCGCGGCGCCGTCCTGCCGCGCGGGCGAGCATGAGATTCGCGAGGTTCGCGCAGGCCACCACGAGTACGAGCCCGACCGCGGCGACCATGAGCAACCCGGCGGGGGCGACGACACCATCGGCGTCCGGATTGATGCGGACGTCTCGCGTGGGCACGATGGCGACGCGCTCCTTCGCCATGATCTCCGGATGCTCCTCACCCAGACGGCGTACCAGCCCGTCGAACTCGGCGCGCACCTGCGCCGGCGTCACGCCGGGCTTCATCCGCCCCTTGAGCCAGAGCCAGTGCTGGCCGCGTCGCTCGAATCTCGTGGTGCCCGGCGACCGCCCCGTCACACGCTGATTCCCGAGCGGCTCGACCTTCTCGG
>DASURJ010000097.1:0-2406 GCA_036280115.1 Gemmatimonadaceae bacterium | reverse complement strand
CACCTCGGATTTGTTCTTGCGAAAGCTCACGGCAGTCATCGAAAGTTTCGGTGTGAAGTCCCTGATCGTTCCGACCCGGCGCAACCCTCGAAGATGAGGGGCGTGATCATCGGCCTCGTGGATTACGGATCCGGTCCGGTTCCACCCGAATACGTGAAGGAGATGGTGCGAACGCTGCAGGAGAACGATCTCATCCCCAGTGGGGTACTTTAGCCATGCCATGGACACTTGAGCAGAAACTCGACGCGCTGATGCGCCTTCCGTGGAGCCTGTCCTTCACGCGGAGCGAGCACGGGAATTACCTCGTGGCGCGGGTCGCGGAAGTCGCTGATGCGATGGCCACTGGTGAGAATGATCGGGCCGCGGCAATCGCCCTCTACGAGTCGTTGCGTGCCAGCCTCCTCGTCCGCCTTGAACATGGTGATGAGCTGCCGCTACCGGCGAATACGGTGCTCCCCTGGCTCAATCGGCCTGAGCCGCAGGCCGAGCCATTGGTGGTGACGCCGGAGCTGGGCGATCGCGATGCGTGGGTGCGCCCGGTGTTCCGTAACACTGGCGCCTACCAGCAGATCGACGCTGCGCTGGCACCCGTGTAATCATCACGCACTTACTTCGCGGTAACGGGGAGCTTGGCCAAATCGGCTGGGCTCCCCGTTAGCATGCCGGTTCGCGCCTCACCAATCCTGTTGGCGAATTCGTGTGCGGTGTCGATACTTGAGGAGTAGCCTGAGTGAGTGGCGCGACGCCGCGCCCCCCAGCTGCCCCTCTTCGGTATCGCGGCACCCCCGCCGCAGGATGGTCCCCGATGGTCTTCCCTCGCATTGTCCCCGCCGCGCTCCTCGTCGCCCTCGTCGCCTGCGGTGGGGGATCCACGGAGCCGGTCGAGCCGCCCCTCCAGCAGGTCTCGCGCATCGCCTACGCCACTGACGCCGCGCTCGTGTTCACCGGCCACACCGTCGCTGTGCGCGACCTGGTGAAGGCATACGACGCCGCCGGCGCGGAGCTGCCCAGCAGCATGCTCTCCCTCACCCTTCCCGCGGGCTGGACGCTGGTCGGCGATTCCCTCCATTCGCCGAGCGCCGAGCGGGTCGGCGGGTTCCGTGCGACTCCGAAGGTGAGTCGTTCGCTCGCCTCGAGTGGCGCGCGGTTCGAGGTTGGCGATGTGGCGACTGACTCGACGGTCCTCACCGCCGGGATCGATCTCCGCGCGTTCGCGATCGCCGGCTCGTTCCGCTGCGTCTTCACCGCGCCGCACATCTACGCCGTCGCCACGCGCGGCGGCTGGCCCCTCGATTCGGTGCAGGTCGACGTCGTGGCAGACAGCGTGGTCTACCCGGGGGACTCCAGCTATGTCCACAACGTCGGCGGCGTCGCGCAGGTCTGGTTTACCCGCCGCTCCTTGGAGTTCGTCCGCGAGCCCTATTCGCGCGTCGACACGACCACCGGTCCCATGGAGCAGACGATTGCCCGTCAGGCCCCGGATAGCCTGCTGTTCGACGGGAAGTACGTCGGCGCTGGCGATCGCCCGGCCGTGAAGACCGCGAGCGCGACGTACGCCGGGGTGTCCTGGTGCGGCGTGAACACCGACCGCGCCGATCCCGTCATCCTCACGCTCACGCCGAAGTAGCGGCGAGGCGCGCCGGAAGTACTCCGGCCATTCATCCCAGATGAACATGACGGGGGAGCATAGCCGAGACGGTATGCTCCCCCGTCATCACTTCAGCGCACGCCTAGGCGATCGATTGCGCGACCGAGAAGACGCCGCAGGTCGAACACCTCGCCGCCGGCGACTCGTCACGCCAGTGGCCGCACGTGGGGCAGTGCAGGATCCCGACGCTCGTCGGCCGGTACGCCGCATCCGTGCGCGCGCGGCCGCCGATCGCGACACGCTTGTCGTCGGTGAGCTGCTCGAGGCGGACGACGGGCCCGGTCCAGCCCTCCGCCTTCTCGTCGGTGGCCGGCACCGCCACGCCGAGCGGTCCGTGGCGGCGGGCAATCCGCCGCATGCGCTTCGCGGTGGCACTGTAGCTGGGCGTCGTCACCGGTACGGCCCTCCGGTGACGATCTGCTCGTTGCCGGGGCGAGGCGCGAACGTGTCCTGATCCCAGACGCTCGACTCCTGATCGCCCCAGGCGACGTACCAGAACACCCGCACCTCGGGGTGCAGGCGCATCCAGGTGAACGTGCCAGCGATGTCGAGCTTGAGGGTCGTCGGATCCGTGCGGCCGCCCTCGCTCCCGACCTCGGTCGCCCACACGGGCACGCGGGGGAAGATCTCCCGCGCCTCGCGCACCACGTCGTCGAGTTGGTTGTAGGGCGGGAAGCCGTAGGCGTGCACGGCGACGATGTCCGGCGTGACGCCGGCCTCGCGGATGCCGCGGAGGAACTCACGCGGCGAGCCGGCGG
>DASURJ010000096.1:0-14953 GCA_036280115.1 Gemmatimonadaceae bacterium | reverse complement strand
TACTGGTGGGCCGACGTGCCGGTGCGAAAGCAGGCATCACTCTACGTCCTCCCGGGGCGTCACACGTCAGGTGAGCCCGCGGTGAAGTACCGGGGCATCTTCATCAACGATGAAGCCCCCGCACTGTCGGGTTGGACGCGCGAGAAGTTCGGCGGCTTCAACTCGAAGTTCTACGTGAAAGTGTTCGAGCTCATTCTCCGCATGAAGGGCAATTACCTCTGGCCCGCCATGTGGGGGAATGCGTTCGCCGACGACGACACGCTGAGCCCGCGCCTGGCCCACGAGTACGGGATCGTGATGGGCACGTCCCACCACGAGCCACTCACGCGCGCGCAGGCGGAATGGCGTCGGTACGGCAAGGGTGAGTGGAACTACGAGACGAACGACTCGGTGCTGCGCGACTTCTGGCGCGGCGGTATCCGTCGTATGGGCTCGCGCGAGAACATCGTCACGATCGGCATGCGCGGCGACGGCGACGAGCCGATGACGCGCGGCACGGCCATCTCCCTGCTCGAGCGCATCGTCGCCGACCAGCGGAAGATCATCGCCGAGGAGACGGGAAAGGCCCCCAGCGAGACGCCGCAGGTCTGGGCTCTCTACAAGGAAGTCCAGGACTACTACGACAAGGGGATGCGCGTCCCCGACGACATCACGCTCCTCTTCGCCGACGACAACTGGGGCAACATCCGCCGCCTCCCTTCCCCTGAAGACCTGGGCCGGCCCGGCGGATTCGGGGTGTACTACCACTTCGATTACGTCGGGGGACCCAGGAACTACAAGTGGATCAACACGAACCCGATCGCGCGCGTGTGGGAGCAGATGCACCTCGCCTACCGCACGGGCGCCACGCGCATCTGGATCGTGAACGTCGGCGACATCAAGCCGATGGAGTTCCCGACGCAGTTCTTCCTCGACTACGCGTGGAACCCGGAGCGCTGGCCTGCCGAGCGACTTCCGGAGTACACGCGCCGCTGGGCGGCGAAGACGTTTGGGCCAACACACGCCGCCGAGATCGCGGAGCTCGTCACGACGTACTCGAAGTTCAACGGGCGCCGGAAGCCCGAGCTCCTCGCGCCGGAGACCTACAGCCTGACGAACTACCGCGAGGCGGAAACCGTCGTCGCCGAGTACAACCGGCTGGCCGAGCGTGCCGAACGCATCTCGGGGCTGCTGCCGGCGGAATACCGCGATGCGTTCTACCAGCTCGTGCTGCACCCGGTGCAGGCGAGCGCGAACCTCAACGACCTGTACGTGACTGTTGCGCTGAACCGACGCGCGGCGGCACAGGGGCGCGCGAGCACGAACGACCTCGCCGACCGCGCCAGGCGCCTCTTCGAGCGCGACGCCGAGATCTCGCGCTACTACAACACAGAGCTCGCGGGCGGCAAGTGGAGCCACATGATGGACCAGACCCACATCGGCTACACGTACTGGCAGGAGCCGCCGCGGAACGTGATGCCCCGCGTGGACTGGATTCACGTGCCCCGACCGGCGGAGATGGGCGTGGCCTACGAGGGACAGGTCCCGTTAGGCATCCCCGGACAGGGGCCGCCGCCGTCCCCCGGGACGCAACGGCCACGTGAGCCGGCGCTCCCGGAGTTCGACGCGTTCAACCGGCAGTCGTACTACATCGACGTCTACAACAGGGGACAGACGCCGTTCGAGTTCGCGGCGAGCGCGGGCGAACCGTGGGTGATCGTCACGCCCTCGCGCGGGACGGTCGAGAAGGAACAGCGGCTTCGGGTCAGCATCGACTGGGATCGAGCACCTAACGGAAAGCACCGCGTCCCCATCACGCTCAGCGGGCCTGGATCGGGCTTCGCGCTCGGGCCGCGGGTGATCCAGGCCGTCGTCCACAACCCGGCGACCCCGAAACGGGACGAAGTGAAGGGTTTCGTGGAGAGCAACGGCTACGTGTCGATCGAGGCGGAGCACTACACGCGCGCGGTGGCCGGTCTGCCGCAGCGGTGGCAGCGGATCCCGGACCTCGGACGGACGTTGTCGGGGATGACGCTGTTCCCTGTCACCGCCGCGAACGCGGTCCCGGGCGGGAACAGCCCGCGTCTCGAGTACCAGGTGTTCATGTTCGACAGCGGCGCGGTGTCCGTGAAGGCGTACCTCTCGCCGACGCTCGACTTCAAGGGCAGCGCGCACGGCCTGCGGTACGCGGTCTCGATCGATGACGAGCCGCCGCAGATCGTCAATACCACCGCCGACACATCGACGGCAACGTGGAACAGGTCCGTGGCCGACAACATCAAGATCTTCACGACGCGGCACACGCTCGCGCGACCGGGGACGCACGTGCTGAAGTTCTGGTTCGTGGATCCGGGCCTCGTACTGCAGAAGCTCGTGATCGACGCCGGTGGGGAACGCCCGAGCTATCTCGGCCCGCCGGAGAGCTTCCGCCGATGATGTCATTCCGAGCACGGCGTGTCGTTCCGAGCGCCGGGCCGAAGGCCCGGAGTCGAAGAATCGCAGGGTGTCATTCCGAGCGAGCGTCAGCGAGTCGAGGAATCGCCGTCGTCCCGGCCGAGGGGCCCCTCTACCAGCAGCCCTGCGATTCCTCGACTCCGCGTGCGTTTCGCGCGCGCCCCGCTCGGAATGACAGCCGCTTCGTAGCTTTGCTGGTAGCGTTGATCGCGAGCGCCGCGTGCGAGCCTCGGTCAGCCTCGGCACCTGAACCGTCGGCGAACCCGCGGTTCGAGTGGTTCGCGTACGAGGGAAATGATTCCGTCTATCGAGTCTTTCCCGCCGATTCCACCCAGTACGCCAACCCCATCATCGCCGGGTTCTACCCCGACCCGACGATGATCCGTGCCGGCGATGACTACTACATCGCCACCTCGAGCTTTGCGTACTTCCCGGGCGTCCCGCTCTTTCACAGCAGGGACCTCGTCAACTGGACGCAGGTCGGTCACGTCCTCGATCGTCCGTCGCAGCTCGACCTCGACAGCGCGGGCGTGTCGCGCGGCATCTTCGCGCCGTCGCTGAGCTATCACGACGGTACGTTCTACATGATCACGACGCTCGTCGATCGTGGCGGGAACTTCTTCGTCACCGCCACCGACCCGAAGGGCCCGTGGTCCGACCCGGTCTGGCTCCCGGAGATCGACGGCATCGACCCGTCATTCTTCTTCGACGACGACGGCAAGGTGTACATCCTCAACAACGGGCCGCCGGAGGGTACGCCGCTCTATGACGGCCATCGCGCCATCTGGATGCAACAGTACGACATGGCGGCGAAAAGGCTCGTCGGACCGCGTCGCGTGATCGTCAACGGCGGCGTGGACCTCGCGAAGAAGCCGATCTGGATCGAGGCCCCTCACGTCTTCAAGCGTGAGGGCAGGTATTACCTCATCTGCGCCGAAGGCGGCACCGCCGACCAGCACTCCGAGGTCGTGTTCCGAAGCAGCTCGGTCTGGGGGCCGTGGGTACCGTATCGGGGGAACCCCATCCTGACGCAGCGGCACCTCGATCCTTCGCGCCCGTTCCCCGTCGAGACCGCCGGTCACGCCGATTTCGTCGAGACGCCTAACGGCGAATGGTGGGCCGTCTTCCTCGCGACCCGGAACTACGCCCGCGACACGTGGAACA
Organism: Gemmatimonadaceae bacterium; assembly: GCA_036280115.1. Lineage (GTDB taxonomy): Bacteria > Gemmatimonadota > Gemmatimonadetes > Gemmatimonadales > Gemmatimonadaceae > JAJKIV01. The sequence goes on along the minus strand of DASURJ010000096.1, from coordinate 11,356 downwards.
CCGGACGTGAGACATTCCTCCTGCCGGTGCAGTGGGTGGACGGTTGGCCGGTGATGCTCACCGGCCAGGCGACCGTGCCGTACGCGCACAGGCGACCGAATCTTCCGCCGCAGCCGAAGCCCGCGATACCACACAGCGGCAACTTCGCTCACCGCGACGAGTTCGATGCGGAAACGCTGGCGCCGAACTGGGCGATGCTCCGCACGCCGCGCGAGTCGTGGCACGATCTGACGTCGACGCCGGGCTCGCTCACCTTGCGAGCGCGCCCCGAGGAGCTCAGCGGCGTCGGGCAGCCCTCGGCGCTCTTTCGACGACAGCAGCACGGCACGGCGACGGCCTCCGCGGCCATGGTCTACCGCCCGGAGCAGCCGGGTGACCGCGCCGGCATCGTCGCGTTCCACAACGCGAGTCACTACTACTTCCTCGGCCTGACGCAGCTCGATGGCAGGCCGGTGATCCGGCTCTGGATGCGCGCCGGTCGCGCGACGCCGGCGGCCGACAGCGTCGTGGCATCCGCGCCCATCGATATTCCACGCGACGGCCGAGTGTTTCTCAGGGTCCAGGCTCGGGACGGTCGCTACGATTTCTCGTACGCCACGCGCGAGAACGAATGGCAGGATCTCGAACGCAACGCTGACGGTAGGATCCTCAGTACCCGGGTCGCCGGCGGCTTCGTCGGCACGATGTTTGGGATGTACGCCCAGAGTATCGCTCAATAGGGATGAACCATGGAGACGTACACTCTGGAGAGCCGCGGCGGTGTGGCCGTGCGCTTCATCGATTTCGGCGGGACGATCGTGTCCGTTCGCGCGCCCGACCGCGACGGCACACTTGCCGACGTCGTCCTCGGGTATGACACGCTCGCCGAGTATGAAGCCGACCGCTACTACTTTGGCTCACTCGTCGGGCGCTACGCGAATCGGATCGCTCGCGGCCGGTTCACGCTCGACGGACGTGCCCATGCGCTGACGATCAACGACGGCCCCAATCATCTCCACGGTGGCCGACGCGGCTTCAACAAGGTGCCATGGGGTGTGGTGCCGTTCGTGCGCGAAGGCAACGAGGGCGCGGTGCTCACGTACACGAGCGTGACCGGCGACGAGGGATACCCGGGAACGTTGACCGTGACCGTCACGTACACGCTCAACGGCGACAACGAGCTCGCGGTCGATTATCAGGCGACGACGGACGAGCCGACGCCGGTGAACCTCACGCAGCACTCGTACTTCAACCTTGGCGGTCACGACGCCGGGGACATCCTCGGTCACGAGCTCACCCTCGGCGCATCGCGGTTCACCCCCGTTGACGCGAATCTGATTCCCACGGGCGAGCTGCGTGACGTCCGTGGCACCCCGTTCGACTTCACGAAGGCCCGCGTGGTGGGTGACGCGATGTCCGCGGATGACGAGCAGTCGAGCATCGGGAAGGGGATCGATCACAACTTCGTGCTCGATCGGAGCGTCGGCGACGATCGTGCCCTCGCGTTCGCTGCACGGCTCCACGAACCTCGGAGCGGGCGCACGCTCGAGATCCTCACGACCGAGCCGGGGATCCAGGTATACGCTGGCGGGACGCTCACTCCGGTGAATGGGAAGAACGGCGCGGTCTACGGTCTCCACGGCGGCATCGCGCTCGAGACGCAGCACTTTCCGGATTCGCCTAACCAGCCGGCGTTCCCCTCGACGATCCTGAGGCCCGGCGAGACGTTTTCGTCCCGCACCGTATACCGGTTCCTCGTGTGCTGACCTCATCGTCCCTATGAGACTCATCCCCCTTCTCTTTCTCGCGACCGCAGCGCCGGCGCTCGCGCAACAGCTGCCCTACCAGAATCCGTCGCTGCCATTCGAGCAACGCGCCGCCGACCTCGTGTCGCGAATGACGCTCGAGGAGAAGGTCTCGCAGATGAAGGACGTGGCGCCGGCCATCGAACGGTTAGGCATCCCCGCCTACAACTGGTGGAACGAGGCGCTGCATGGTGTCGCGCGGTCGGGGTTGGCCACGGTGTTCCCGCAGGCCATCGGGTTCGCGGCCACGTGGAACGACAGCCTGATCTTCCGGATGGCGACCGTCATCTCCGACGAGGGGCGCGCGAAGCACCACGAGTACGTGCGCAACAACAGCTTCGGCCGCTACCAGGGGCTCACGTTCTGGTCGCCGAACATCAACATCTTCCGCGACCCGCGCTGGGGGCGAGGGCAGGAGACGTTCGGGGAGGATCCGTTCCTCACCGGCCGGCTCGCGGTGCAGTTCATTCGCGGTCTGCAGGGCGACGACCCGAAGTACTTCAAGACCGTCGCGACGGTGAAGCATTTCGCGGTGCACAGCGGTCCCGAGCCCGAACGGCACGTCTTCGACGCCGTGGTGAGCGAGCGCGATCTGCGCGAGACCTATCTCCCGCATTTCGAGATGGGCATCAAGGAAGGGCCGGCGTACTCGCTCATGTGCGCCTATAACCGGGTTGGCGGCAAGGCGGCGTGCGCCAGCGACGAGCTTCTCCAGAACATTCTGCGCGATGAATGGAAGTTCCGGGGCTTCATCGTCTCCGACTGCGGCGCCATTGACGACATCTACCTCCGGCACAAGATCGTGCCGACCGCCGCAGAAGCCGCGGCGATCGCCGTGAAGCACGGCACTGACCTCGATTGCGGCCGCGTGTACCCGAACCTCGTCGAGGCCGTGCGCCTCGGTCACATCACCGAAGCGCAAATCGACACTTCCGCTCGGCGCCTGTTCCTCGCCCGAATGCGGCTCGGCATGTTCGACCCGCCGGAGATGGTGAAGTGGGCGCAGATCCCGTACTCCGTGCTCGACCAGAAGTCGCATCGCGACCTCGCGGCGGAGGTCACCCGGGAGTCCATCGTCCTCCTCAAGAACGACCGCAACACGCTGCCGCTTCGAAAGGATCTGCGGTCGGTCGCGGTCATCGGGCCTAACGCCAACCAGTGGCGGATGCTGCTCGGCAACTACAACGGGCTCCCCGCCGACCCGGTCACGCCGCTCCGGGGAATCCGCGACGCCATCTCGTCGCGGACGCGCGTGCTGTACGCGCGCGGCTCCGACCTCGCCGACAACTTCCCGATCCTCGAAACGGTGCCGTCATCGGTACTGCGCACCCCGAGCGGGCGTCCCGGCCTGCAGGCCGAGTATTTCGGTAATCGCGCGGTCGAGGGTACGCCGGTATTCACCGCGGTCGACACGACCGTGGACGCAGACTGGCACGAAGGCGCGCCGCGGCAGGGCATGAACGCGAACGACTTCGCTGTCCGGTGGACCGGCACCATCCGCCCGGCAACGACCGGCGCGTATCGCCTTGGCGTGATCGGGACGATGAGGGCCGAGCTCGCGATCGACGACAGTGTTGTGGTGCGCACGGTGTACGCGCAGCGTGACAACGAGTTTCCCGATCCGCGCCTCGCGCAGAGCGCGCCGCTCGAGCTCGAGGCCGGGCGAAGCTATCGCGTGCGTCTCGTGGGGCAGGAGTCGTATGGCGAAGCTCAGCTCGACCTCGTGTGGTCCCCGCCCACCGCGGGGCTCGAGGCCGAAGCGGTGCGCGCTGCGGAGCAGGCGGATGCCGTCGTGATGTTCCTCGGGCTCACGGCGCGACTCGAGGGCGAGGAGATGTCGGTGCAGGTCGACGGTTTCCGGGGTGGCGATCGGACGTCGATCGATCTTCCGGCAGCGCAACAGCGGTTGTTGGAGCGCGTCGTCGCGGTAGGGAAGCCGACGGTGCTCGTCCTGCTCAACGGCAGCGCGCTTGCCGTCAACTGGGCGCACGCGAACGTGCCCGCCATCGTCGAGGCGTGGTATCCGGGTCAGGCGGGCGGCACCGCGATCGCCGACGTGCTGTTCGGCGACTACAACCCCGCGGGCAGATTGCCGGTGACGTTCTACAAGAGCGTGAACGACCTGCCGCCGTTCGAGGACTACGCGATGGCGAACCGCACCTACCGATTCTTCAGGGGCGAGCCGCTCTACCCGTTCGGTCACGGGCTCAGCTACACGACGTTCACGTACGCGAACCTGCGCACGCGTGCGGATTCGGTGTCGTCAGGCGACTCGATCGTGGTGCAGGTGGACGTCACGAACAGCGGCCAGCACGCCGGAGACGAGGTCGTGCAGCTCTATGTCCAGCACCTGGGATCGGCGGTGGAGCGGCCGATCCGCGACCTCCGCGGTTACAGTCGCGTTAGGCTCGCGCCAGGAGAAACGCGTACGGTGACGCTGGCCTTCCCGGCCTCATCACTGGCGTACTGGGATGCGCAAGCCGATCGGTGGGTGGCCGAGAACGAACGGATCCGACTGCAGGTCGGGGCATCATCGTCGGACATCAGGCTGGAACGGGTCGTCCGCGTGACACCGTAGCCGAGCAACCCACTGGGAGGCCGAGTCAGTCGTGAGCCGTCAGTATACCAGTGGGCCAGTATTCAGGCGCTGACTGGTTACCGGCCAACTCATTACTGACTACCCACGACTGACTGAACAGCCTGATCAGCTCACCGGATGGTGCTCGGGATCCCACCGCTGTACCGCGTCCTGTACCCCTTCGAGGTGCCGCTGCATGCGCTCGACCGCGAGCTCCTCGTTCCGCTGCTCGAGCGCCTCGAAGATCGCGAGATGCTCCTGATGGTCGCGCGAGCGTGACCCGAAGATGCCGAGGATGAGTCGCTGCTCCTCGGTGAACAGGTCCTGGAGCACGTCACGAAGCTGGGCGAGCACCGTGTTGCCCGACGCGAGCGCGATCTGCCGGTGGAACGACATGTTGATCGGGTTCAGCACGTCGTCGTTGTCGAGGTTCTCCCCGGCCGTGGCGAGCAACTGACGCATCTCGTCGAAGTGCTCCTGCGTCGCGTTGCGCACCGCGAGTGCCGTCGCCTGAAGCTCGATCGGAATCCGAGCCTGGATCAGATCGAGCAGGAGCTTCTTCGTGACCTTGCCGGCGAAGTCGGGGCTCGCCAACACGAGCACGTCCTGACTGCGACTGACGTACACGCCGGAGCCGTGGCGGATCTCCACCACCCCGATCGTCTCCAGCTTCTTGAGCGCCTCGCGCACGGTCGGATGCCCCACGCCGAACTGCCGCGCCATCTCCATGATGGGCGGCAGGCGGTCGCCCTGCGCGTAATCGCCGTTCTGGATCATGCCCCTGATCCGCCGCGCCAATCTGTCGGCCAGGCTCTGGCGCAGCACCGGCTCGAATGCGTGTTTCATTCCGTCTCCCGCGGTTACCCGAGACACTACACGGTCGCGACCCTGATCCTGCGCGTGAACCTGCGCTACGGGACGAAAGCTGGTTGCGTCGCGGCCCGAATCACCGCGTCGAAGGCCGGCTTGGGTAGCCCCGCCCGATCGAATAATAAGGGGTAACTGGTCCGCCCCTGCACCGGCCAGTTGTTGAGCCAGGAGTCCCCATCGGCCACACCCCAGAACGTGACGCGGCTGATGGTGTTGCGGTGCTTCAGATACACGGCGAACAGCTCGCCGTACCGCTTCGCCAGCGTCTGCTGCACCGAATCCGGCAACCCCGCCTTGTACGGGTCGAGCCCCGCCCGGGCTTCGGCCCTCGCCGACACGTCGGCCGTCGGCCCGCGCGTGACCCGCGGTAGCACGTCGATGTCGAGCTCCGTGATCATGACCTTCATGCCAAGCTCCCCGAACGCGGCGATCGTCGAGTCCTGCTGCGCGACCGACGGCCACTCGACCCGGTTGTGCCCCTGGAGTCCCACGCCCGTGATGCGGACCCCCTTCGCCTGCAGATCGCGCACGAGCCTCACCACCCCGTTTCGCTTGGGTGCGTTCTCCACCGAGTAATCGTTGTAGTAGAGCTCCGCCGACGGGTCGGCCTCGTGCGCCCACTGGAACGCCTTCTCGATGTAGTCCGGCCCGATGATCTCGAGCCACGGAGTCCGCCGGAGCGTGCCGTCTTCGTCGATCGCCTCGTTCACGACGTCCCACCCTTTGATCCGCCCCTTGTACCGTCCGACCACCGTATGAATGTGATCGCGCAAGCGCGCGAGAAGCGTGTCGCGGCTCACCCGGCTCCCCTGCGCATCCTGGAACACCCATCGCGGCGTCTGCTGGTGCCACAGGAGCGTGTGGCCAACGATGAACATCCCGTTCCGCTCACCGAACGCCACGTAGCGGTCGGCAGACGAGAAGTCGTATTCACCCAGCCGCGGATGCACATTCTCCCACTTGAGAATGTTCTCCGACGTGATGGTGTTGAACTGTGCCTTCACGAGCGCCGCTCCACGCGCGTCCTTCTCCGTGTACTGCGCCTCGTTGAGGGCGGCGCCTACCATGAACTTGCCGGCGTAGGCGTCCTTGAGCGTGCGTCCGGCTGCCGGCACCGAGACCGACGCACCGCCTGGAGCCGGGTCTGGCGATGGTCTGGCAGTCGAGCACCCCGCAGCGACCACCGCGGCAATGAGCGTGGACGTCGGGAGTCCGCGCAGCGAATCGTTCATCAGGCGAGTCATTGGGCCGGCACCGGGACAGGAGTGGCCGACGACGACGCATACTGGCGCCGACGCTCGGCCAGCTCGTCGGTGATCTCGATCTCGAGCTTCTTGTCGATGCGGTAGAAGAAGAGGCAGATGACGCAGATCGCGAACGTGACGGCGGGGAACACACTCGCGGTGAGCTTGATTCCCTGCAGCGCGTTCGCTGTCTGGTCGACGTTGGGCACGTACCCGTAGGCAGAGAGCAGCCACCCGCCGATCGCCCCGCCGAAGCCCAGCCCAGCCTTCAGCGCGAACACGATCGCCGAAAATACGATCGCCGTCGCCCGGCGCCGGTTCTTCCACTCCGAGTAATCCGCGACGTCCGCCATCATCGCCCACAGGAGTGGGATCGTGAACCCGTACGCGAACTGGCGCAGAACCTCCATGGCGAAGATCGCCACGAGCGCGTCCGGCGGCAGCAGCACGAACGCCGCCGTGAACACGACGGTCAGCGCCAGCCCCGCGATGAACACGTCGCGCTTGCCGTACCGCTTCGCCACGGGCGTGGACAGGATGATCCCGACGATCGTCGCCCCGAGGCCGCACACGTTGAAGAAGCTGAACAGATCCTCGCGCCCCACGAAATACTTGAAGTAGTACAGCATCACCCCGCCACGCATGGACAGCGTGATGAAAAGGACGAGCGTGAGCACGAACATCACGATCCACGGCCCGTTCTTCGCGAGGTCCGCGAAGTCCTGCTTGACGGAGCTCTGTTGCATCGGATCCGGCTGCACCCGCTCGCGCGTCGTCGCGAACGTGATGAAGAAGAACACCACGGCGAGCGCCGAGAAGATGCCCATGGTGTACTGGTAGCCCTTCGCGGTGTCGCCCTGCCCGAAGTAGTTCACCATCGGCAATGCGAGCCCCTGAATCACGAACGCCGCACTCATGGCGCAGACGAACCGGTACGACGACAGACTCGTGCGCTCGGCGAGGTTCCCGGTGATGACACCGCTCAACGCGGAGTACGGGAGGTTGTTCGCCGAGTAGACCATCATCAGGATGATGTAGGTCACGTAGGCGTAGACGAGCTTCCCCTGCGGGCCAAACGGCGGCGTGGTGAACGTGAGGAAGCCCATGATCCCGAACGGGACGGCCGTCCAGAGAATCCACGGACGGAACTTCCCCCATTTCGTGTTCGTGCGGTCGGCGATGACGCCCATGACGGGATCGAAGATGGCGTCCCACACGCGCACGATGAGGAACAGCGTGCCCGCCGCTGCCGCCGTTATGCCGAACGTGTCGGTATAGAAGGCGAGCTGGAAGACGAGCATCGTCTGGAAGATGAAGTTCGCCGCGGCGTCGCCGAGGCCATACCCGATCTTCTCAGTGACGGAGATCCTGGCCATTCGCTCTCCCCGTGTCATTCCGAGCCGAAGGCGCTCGGAATGACAATCAAGTCACCTTCAACACCACCGTTTGCAGATCTTCCTTCCGCGACGACGTCCCCACCATGATCTCGAACTCGCCCGGCTCCACGACCTCCTGCATGTCGATGTCGTAGAACGCGAGCGATTCCGGCGTGATGGCCAACGCGACCGACACCGACTCGCCGGCCTTGACCGCCACCTTCGCGAACCCTTTCAGCTCCTTCACCGGCCGCGTCACGGAGCTCACGCGGTCGCGAACGTACATCTGGACCACCTCCGTTCCGTCGCGCGCCCCGGTGTTCGCCACGGTCGCCGTGACGCGTGTGGACTCCGAGCGCTCGATCGTCTCGCGCTCGAGCCGAACATCGGTCACCGCGAACGTCGTGTAGCTCAGTCCGTAGCCGAACGCATAGAGGGGCGATACGTCGTCGAACAGGTAGCCACGCCGCGCGGATGGCTTGTGGTTGTAGAACGCCGGCACGTGCCCCGCCGAACGCGGGATGGTGATCGGCAGCTTCCCACCGGGGTTGAAGTCGCCGAACAACATCTCCGCCACGGCGTGTCCCGTCTCCTGTCCCAGGTACCAGCACTGCACGACGGCAGGCACGTGCTCGCGAACGTACCGCGCGGCGAGAGGGCGTCCCGTGAAGAGCAGCGCGATGACGGGCTTGCCGGTGGCGACCATCGCCGCGACGAGCTCGTTCTGACGCCCGACGAGCTCGAGGTCGGTCGTATCACCCATGTGGTTGAGCGACCACGCTTCACGCGACGTCTGCTCGTTGCCGCCGATCGCGAGCACGATCACGTCAGCGTCCCCGGCGACCTTCACCGCCTCAGCGATCTGGCGGCGGTCGTCGTCCGGGTCGCTGGGTGTCACAACGTCCTGCGTCCACGACCCGCCGACCGTGATCCGGCACCCTTCGGCGTAGACGACCTTTGCCCGGTCACCGGCGCGCGCCTTGATGCCGTCCAGTACGGTGACGTCGCGCGCGGGGACCCCACTGTAACCGCCGAGCAGGCTGCGGTTCGCGTTAGGCCCGACGACCGCGATCGTGCCGAGCCTGGCGAGGTCGAGCGGAAGTACGTTGCCGCGATTCTCGAGCAGCGTGATCGTCTCGCGCGCCGCCTGGAGCGCGAGCGCGCGGTTCCCGTCGGAGCCGACGACGCGCGCCGCATGCTCGGGATCGACGTACGGGTCATCGAACAGCCCGAGGCGGAACTTCCAGTAGAGCATGGGGCGCACGAGGTCATCGAGCTCACTCTCCGCGATCGCGCCGCTCCGGACCAGCTCGACCAGGCTGAGGTAGCAGTCCGGTTCGGGCAGCTCGATGTTCACACCGGCGCGCACGGCGAGCAGGCACGACTCCTTTCGGTCGTGGGCCACGAAGTGTCCGTGCGTGTCGGGACGGTACCCGAGCTCCCAGATCGCGTAGTAATCCGAGACCGTATAGCCCTCGAACCCCCACTCCTCGCGCAGCACGTGCCGCAGCAGCCAGCGATTGGCGTGCGAGGGTACACCGTCCACCTCGTTGTACGACGGCATCACGCTGATTGCACCAGCGTCACGAATGGCCGCGCGGAACGGCCGCAGGAACACCTCGCGCAGCTCGCGCATCGACACGTTCGCCGGCGCGCAGTTCTGCCCCGCTTCAGGCTGGCCGTGCCCCACGAAGTGCTTGAGCGTGGCGATCACGCGCGTCCTGTCGCGAAACGATCGGTCACCCTGGAATCCGCGAACGGCCGCCTTGCCCATCTCCGAGACGAGATAGGGGTCTTCGCCGAACGTCTCCTCCACTCGCCCCCAGCGCGGGTCGCGCGCGACGTCCACGACTGGCGTGAGCGCCTGGTGCGTACCGCGCACCCGCGCTTCCTCGGCCGTCATCGCGTACAGCGACTCGACGAGCGCTGGGTTGAACGTGCCCGCGAGCCCGATCGGTTGGGAGAAGCTCGTCGCGCCAACAGCGGCGTGGCCGTGCAGGCACTCCTCGTGAAAGGCGACCGGGATGCCGAGGCGGCTTTCCTCGATGAAGAATCGCTGGATCGCGTTCGTCAGCTCGGCCATGGCGCGCGGGTCGCGTCCTTTTTCCGGCTCGTGCCCGCTGCTGCCGGCGTCGCTCGGACGTCCCACCTGACCGAGCCCGTAGCCGTGCGCGAAGGAGCGCCGCGCCTTCTCGACATCGAAGGCACCGGCCGCGTCGACGAGCGTCTCGCCCTTCTTTTGCCAGACGCACATCATCTGGGCGGCCTTCTCCTCGAGCGTCATGCGCGCGAGCAGGTCTGCGACACGCTGCTCGGCGGGGAGGGACGCGTCACGATACGGCGGCGTCGAGTCCGCGATCGCTGGCTGCGTGGTGAGCGATTCCACGTTCACTGCCACGTGTCGGTGCGAAACGGCGCCGCCGGCAGCCCTTCGCGGTTGTAGAGATTGGCGGTGCTCGGATTGTCCGCCCACGCGTACCGAACGGCAACAGGCGACGGAACACGGTCGCTCCACACGACCACGCGATCGCCGTCGATGCGCGCCTCGGCCCACACGAGCTTGCGGTCGGCACCCGCAATGGCGAATCCGCCGACCGTTCCATTCGGGCCACGCGACACGAGCCCGCCGCCAATGTCGTCGAACTCTATCGATACGCGCCCGGCTCGCACCGTATGCCTGCGGTACGTCGGGCCCGACGCTACGACCGACTGTCGGTAGGCGACTTTCCGCGCGACGAGAGCGAGTCGCGCTCCGACGTCCTGCTTGTTGCGCGGGTGGATGTCGTTCGCGTCGCCGATGTCGATCGTGATGGCGTGTCCGGTGTTGGGGAGCGCGAGTGCCGCGGTCATCGACGCGCGCTGCGTTGCCCAAGCACTCCGCGTCGGCGGCACCGAGTCGGCCGGGTTGAAGTTAGGCAGTTGGACCCAGATGAACGGGAAGTCCTTGCCTCCCACCCACTCGCGACGCCAGCTCGTGATCAGTTTCTCGAACAGCGAGCGATACGCCGCGGCCTGCTCCACGTTGTTCGCGTTGGATTCCCCCTGGTACCAGAGCACGCCTTTGATGGGGAAGCGCTGTAGCGGGTGCACCATGCGGTTGTACAGCACGGTCGGGATCTTGTTGACGCGCCGGCCGTCAGCGCGCACGGCCACTTCACCGACCTTGAATTTCCACGTGCCGGCCAGCGGCCGCCTGTCGCCGAGCTCCAGGTAGAGCTGTTCGGGCTTGCCGTAGATGCCGCCGCCGCCGGTCCCGTCGCTGACTCGGACGGTGAGCACGTTCCGGCCTTCGCGAAGCGCCGAGGCCGGAATCGTGTAGATTCGTGGCGTCGCGTACCCGGTGGTGCGCCCGACCTCGATGCCGTTCACCCACGTGATGTCGTTGTCGTCGATGGGGCCGAGCGACAGTCGAGCGGACCGCGTCGGTTCCTCGGGCGAGAGGGTGAACGACAGCCGATACCACGCGATACCGTCCATGCCCGGATACCCCGCCGACTCCCACAG
>DASURJ010000095.1:0-5998 GCA_036280115.1 Gemmatimonadaceae bacterium | reverse complement strand
TCACCTCGATCACACCGCCACTCCCGAGCCGGAGAACGATGTTCGACTCCGCACTCTTCGCGGATGATAGCCGCTTTGCCGTCAGTCGCCAGACAGGGGGATTCGCGTACGCGATCGACGGAGAATCCCCTACGCACATTCCCGAACTCCGCCTATGGGTGCCGAGAAATGTTCGGTTTACCCTGACAAAGGCGGAAGCAAGGGCCATCCAGGCGCCGAGCGACCCCCCACGAAACGGACAGGAGCTCGCGCGATGTCCACCCCAGTCATCGTTCCCGACCCAAGCGCCCCGCCTCGCACCCCCCCGGCGGCGGTACGCCTCCCCGAGCACATCATCGAGATCGTCTCCGACTCCGGCGAAGGGGCACAGAAGTGCGGCCAGATCTTCGCCGCCGTCTCCGCCAAGATGGGAAACGGCGTATGGACCGTGGAGATCATCCCGGCCGAGATCCAGCCACCGGCGCGCGTGCCCGAGGGCGCGAGCGGCAACCGGATCCGGATCGGCAGTAAGCCAGTCAGCAACTGGGGTGACACCACCGACCTGGTCGTCGCCTTCAACGAGCAGGTCCTGCTCGCGCGCCACCGACTCGGCGCGCTCGCTCCCAATGCTACGATCCTCCTCGAGAACAAGTGGGCGAGCCACCCGGACGACGACGTGCGCGCCGCATGGACAGCGGCGCTCGAGGAGCTCGGGAAGCGCGACTACCGGATCGTGCTCGTGCCCATGGAGGAAGAGTGCCTCACGTGCGTCGACGACGCGCGGAAGGGAAAGAACATGTTCGCGCTCGGGATGCTCGCCTGGATCTACGACCGCGACCTGTCGCGCATCGACGAGCAAATCGCGCACGCGTTCCGGAAGAAGTCCGAGGAAGTCTACGAGCGCAACGTCGCGCTGGTCCGGCTCGGCTACTCGTGGGCAGCGGCGAACCTGACGTTCCGAGTCGACGTGCCGGCGACGCCGAGCGATCGGCCGATGGTCGTGATGAACGGCAACGAGGCGCTCAGCCTCGGCGCGCTCGCCGCGGGGTTCGAGCTCTGCGCGATGTACCCGATCACGCCTGCGACGTCCGTGTCGCACCACCTCGCCGAGGTCTTCTATCGCGTCGGCGGTGTGGTGCATCAGGCGGAAGACGAGATCGCGGCCATCGGTGTGGCAGTGGGCGCCTCGTATGCCGGTAAGGTGGCGATGACGGTCACGTCGGGGCCCGGGCTGGCGCTCAAGACCGAGTTCATCGGGCTCGCCGTGATGACGGAAACCCCGCTCGTCCTCGTGGACGTGCAACGCGGCGGACCGAGCACAGGTCTCCCCACCAAGGTGGAACAGGCGGACTTGCTCGCCGCGATCTTCGGTCAACCCGGAGACGCGCCGCACGTGGTGATGGCACCCGCGACGATCGAGGAGTGCTTCCACGTGATGGTGACTGCCCGTCGGATCGCGGAGACGTTCCGCACCGTCGTCATCGTGTTGAGCGACGCGAACCTCGCGACAGGGGTCCAGCCATTTCCGCGTCCCGCACTCGACGACCGCTGGCAGGCGGCCCCGCTGGAGCTCGACCCGGTGCCAAAGGACTCGAAGCCGTACGAGTGGGACCCGGTAACTGGACTATCCAAACGACGGATCCCCGGCCAGCCGGGCGGGATGTTCACGCTCACCGGGCTCGAGCACGACGCGAACAGCAAGGTCGCGTACGGTGGTGGCGTGCATCAGCACAGCTCGGCCATGCGCAGCCGGAAGCTCGCGACGCTCGAGACACTCCTGTCGCCACCGCCGATCCGCGGCGCCGATGCCGGCGACCTGCTCGTGGTGGGATGGGGAAGCACGAAGGGCGCGATCGAGGAGGCGGTGGAGCGCGCGCAGGCAGAGGGCCTCTCGGTGAGCTCCGCGCATCTCAACTTCCTCTCGCCGCTGCAGCCCGGGCTCCAGGAGATGTTCCGTCGCTTCCGCGGCGTCATGACCGTGGAGCTCAACTACAGCGACGAGCCCGATGGTGTGACGATCACGGAGCGCAACAGGCGGCGCGGCCAGCTCGCCTGGCTGTTGCGCGCGGCGACGCTCGTCGATGTCGACTGCTGGACCCGCATTCCCGGAGAGCCGCTTCGTCCTGCCGCGATTCTCGACGGCATTCGCCGGAAGTTACGCGCCGACGCGCGAGGTGACGCATGAGCACGTTCGACTGTCCGCTGTTCCACGCGGTCGAGGAAGAAGACGCTCGCGAGTTCGCGTTGCGCGATTACGAGGGCTCGGTCGCACGCTGGTGTCCCGGATGCGGCGATCACTCGATCCTCACGTCCGTGGAGAAGATGCTCGTTGCCGAGCAGCTCGAGCCGGAGCGAACGGTGTTCGTTTCGGGGATCGGCTGCTCGAGCCGCTTCCCGCACTACCTGAAGACCTACGGCTTCCATGGTCTCCACGGGCGAGCGCTCCCGGTGGCGACCGGCGTGCGGCTGCACAGTCCCGATCTCCACGTGTTCGTGGTCATGGGCGACGGCGACTGCTGCTCGATCGGTGCCGGACACTGGATCCACGCCATTCGCTACAACATGCGGATGGTGGCGATGCTCCTCGACAACGGCATTTACGGCCTGACGAAGAACCAGACGTCGCCGACCACGCCGCAGGGGTGGCGGAGCAACACGCATCCGCGTGGCGCGCTCCTGCCGCCGCTCGATCCGATCGCCGTGAGCCTGGGCGTGACGAACGCGTCGTTCGTGGCGCAGACGGCCGAGTGGGTGCCCGCGCATCTGCTGGCGACGCTGCGTGCCGCCTACCGACACGAGGGCTTCGCCTTCGTTCGGATCCTCCAGCGCTGTCCCATCTGGACGCCGTCACTCTACCAGGCTGCCGTGCAGCGGCCGGACAACACCGAGCTCCTCGTCCACGACGATGGCGTCGTCGTGCCGGAGCTCGATCGCACCTACAAGTACCACCGCGAACACGACCCGCGTGACCTCGATGCCGCACGCCAGCTCGCCCAGCCAGGTGAGCGCGTGCGGCTCGGCGTGTTTTTCCGAGATCCGTCGCGCGTGCGGTACGACGAGCAGCAGCGCGTCACGATCCCACCGCTCACGGAGCGGATCGCCCGCCTCAACGCGGAGCTCGACAAGTATGCCGTCTGACGAGAGGATTCGTGCCGTACGCGCGGCCGCCCGCGACGGCTACGCGCGCTACGAGACCGCGATCGGGACCGCGCTCGATCAGGTGCGTGCCTTTCTGCGCTCGCGCCGCGAGCAGACCGACGCGTCCATCGCCGTCGAGGCCGGGGCGACGCTTGGTGCGTTCGCCCAGGGGCGCGTCGATGCCGCCCGCTTCGCTGCTCTGACCCACCGGGACCGGAGCATCTCCACCGTCGCGGCCGGTGCGCTCGAGCGCTCGGCGCAGGTGCTGACCGAACTGCTCGATCGCGGCGACGCTGCCTTCGTGAACGAGCTGCCTCGCGGCGGCGAGCCGGGCGACGCGGCGTTCGAGGCGTTCGCCCTCGTCGGTCGCGCGTTCGGCGCCGTCCTCGTCGCGCGAGCGGTGAAGTCGAGCGTGTACAGTCCAGAGCAGCACGATCGCCATCTCCGCTCGTTCCCCTTCGCGAAGTGGAACAGTGTCGAACGGCGTCTCACGCCACCGGTCGTACTCTCGGTCGATGGCGAGGACCTGCGCGTGGGTTCGCTGAGCGAGTACCTCGATGGCTCACAGAAGCTCGTGCTCGTTGTGCGCGGACGCTGCGCGCCTGCGCCACTTGCGCGGCTGATCACTCCCGGTGTCTTCGTCCAGCAAGCGTGTACCGTGGACGAGCTGTCCGCGTTCTATGCGTCCGACGCGCCTGGTATCGCGGCGCTCGTGCCCGAGACCAGCGCGCGATTCTCACATGACCCTGCACGTGGCCGATCGCCGGCGGAGCGGATCGTCGTTGCGCATCGGCCAACGTCCGAACCGCGCGCCTGGATCGGTGGCGCCAGCGCGTGGCAGCAGGCTGACGAGCTCGCGCATCTCGACGCGCTCGCGACGGCGACCGAGCGGCAGAGCGCGATCGCGAGCGTTGACGGGAAGCGCGACCCGGCCGCCGCGCTGACCGAGTGGCTCGTCGCGCAGAGCGGCCTGACAGGGGTGGAGGACGAGCGATGATCCTCACCGCGGTGGCGATCCTCGGTGGCGTTGGGTTGTTCTTCGCAATCCTGATCGCGATCGCCAACCGCCGGCTCAAGGTGTGGGAGGATCCGCGCATCGACGGTGTGACCGCGCTCCTGCCCGGTGCCAACTGCGGAGCGTGTGGGCGGCCCGGATGTCGTGCGTTCGCCGAAGCGTTGGTCAAGGGCGAGGCACAGCCGGCGGGGTGCAACGTGATGAATGCCGACGCGGCCGGTGTCGTCGCACGCTACCTCGGCGTGGACGCCGGCGAGGCGCGCAAGAAGGTGGCGCGCCTCCTCTGCGCGGGCGGCACTCACGTGACGACGCAGCGGGCCGAGTACCGCGGCTATGCGAGTTGTGCGGCGGCGGCGGCGGTGGCGGGCGGCGGAAAAGGCTGCGCGTGGGGGTGTCTCGGCCTCGCCGACTGCGAGCGGGCCTGCACCTTCGGCGCGATCTCGATGAATGCCGACGGGCTGCCGGCCGTGGACGTGGAGAAGTGCACCGCGTGCGGCGACTGCGTGACCGCGTGCCCGAAAGGGTTGTTCACCGTGCTGCCGCTCGACGCGCGGCTTCTCGTGCAGTGCCGCAACCTGGTGAACGGCAACGAGGCGCTCGAGGAGTGTCGCGTTGCGTGCACGGCATGCGGCAAGTGCGTTCAGGACGCGGCGCCCGGGCTCATCAGCATCACGAGCGGCGTCGCCGTGGTGAACTACGACCTCATCGGGCTGGCGGAAGAGCGTGCGACCGAGCGGTGTCCCACGGGCGCTATCGTGTGGCTTCTCGGCGCGCAGTTCGCGGGCGTGCGTGGTATGTCGATGGCGAATGCCGAGGCGATCGGCGGGAGCTCGAGATGATTCTCGTAAAGCGCGACCCTTCTTCGGAGGCGCCTAACGTGTCTCCGCCGTTCCCCGGGATGCCCGACGCGATCGACGGCAGCGCTGCCGTCGTGGCGATGGAGACGGCCGCGAGCGAGGCCGCGGGTGCCTACCCGATCACGCCGTCCACGCAGATGGGCGAGGGGTGGGCGGTGGCCGTCGCGGAGGGGAAACGGAACGTCAACGGCCGGCGGCTCCTGTTCTTCGAGCCCGAGGGGGAACACGCCGCCGCGGCGGTGACCGCGGGCATGAGCATGACCGGTCTCCGCTCGGCCAACTTCTCGAGCGGCCAGGGGATCGTCTACATGCACGAGTCGCTGTATCCCGCGGTGGGGAAGCGGCTCACCTACGTGCTCAATGTCGCGGCGCGCGCGATTACGAAGCATGCGCTCAACGTGCACGCAGGTCACGATGACTACCACGCGGTGGACGACACGGGATTCTTCCAGCTCTTCGCCAAGGACGTGCAGGAGTCGGCGGACCTGAACCTGATCGCCCATCGCATTGCCGAGCTGTCGCTCAACCCGGGGATCTGCGCGCAGGACGGATTCCTCACGAGCCACGTGATCGAGTCCTGCCGGCTTCCGGAGCCGGAGCTCATTCGGCGCTACCTTGGCGACCCCGCCGACCTGATCGAGTCGCCGACGCCCGCGCAGCGCCTCGTGTTCGGCGACCGGCGGCGCCGGATTCCCGAGCTCTTCAGCGTGGACTATCCGACGATGCTCGGCGTGGTGCAGAACCAGGACAGCTACGCCCAGGGGATCGCCGCGCAGCGGCCGTTCTACTTCGACCACGTCGCGGAGCTGACCGACCGCGCGTTTCGTGAGTTCGCGGACTTGACGGGGCGGGTGTATGCGCGCGCGTCGGGGTACCGCATGGACGACGCCGAGTGGGTGATCCTCGGCCAGGGCTCCCTGGTAGCCAACGGTGAAGCGGTCGCTGACTACCTGCGTGAGACGCGCGGACTCAACGTGGGCGTGGTCAACCTGCGCATGTTCCGCCCGTT
>DASURJ010000094.1:0-2428 GCA_036280115.1 Gemmatimonadaceae bacterium | reverse complement strand
AACGATGCGTTAGGACTCTGACCCCCAACTCATCGATTCTTTGCCCGCAGGCGCGCGATCTCGTAGATCGTCGCACAGGCAGCGGCAATCGCCGTCCCGATCGCCACCCCGCCAACCGCGTCCGTGGCCCAGTGCTCCGCGAGATACACGCGGCTCACCCCCACGGCGATGACGAACAGCACCGCGAGCACCGGCGCGAGCCGCGGGGCTACGCGCTCGCGCATCATCACGTACGCCACCGTCAACGCGACCGCTGTCGCAATCGTCGTGTGCCCGCTCGGGAAGCTGAAGCTCCGCCCGCCATCATCGATGTAGCCGGGCCGCAGTCTGGCGAACGCCGGTTTGACCGCCCGCGTCGTCAGCGGCGCAATGACCACCGCGAGCGCGAGCGGTACGGCCGCTCGCCGGGCGCCACGTACCCAGAGCGCGAGCGAGGCGATGAGGCAGACCGTCAACATCACCCGCGTGGCCGCGAGCGTCGTCACCAGCCGGAAGAACGCGTCCGCCATCGGCGAGCGATGGGCTGCGGCCCACGCCCGCCCCGCCGCGTCCAGGTGCAGGACCTCCGCCTCGAACACCTGGCCGCTGACGATGAGGAACACCACCACCGCCCCGACGCTCGTGAGCGCGGTCGCGACCGGCCGCACCCACAGGCTCCCCCTTGTCTCGCCCGCCATGAGCGCTGGTCGTCTCATGGCTCATCGACTACTCAATGCCCGTGCCTTCGCGATCGAATCACATGGGCCACTTCGGCACGATCCCGACCGTGACGCCGCGCCTCGCGCGCGGCGAGACCTCGCAAGGCACCCTGGATCATGCGGTTCACCGCGGCGAGCGACAGCCCGCCCTCGTCGGTGGCCGGGATGGTGGCGAACCCGATCGCGGATGCCTTCGGGTACCGGGTGAAGATCATCTCGAAGAGCCGAGCGAGCTCCTCACTCGAAGGCCCGTCCGGCACCTTGTTCTGGTGGCCTTCGACCTCGCGGGGGTCGAGTACGTCCATGTCGATGTGAACGTAGATCTTGTCGGTGGTGCGGCTGAGGCGGTCGAGCTGCGCGAATACGGCCGGCGAGGCGCGACGAAGATCGTCGACACTGACCTGCTGAATGCCCGAGGCGTCGAGGAGCTCCTGCTCGAGCGGGTCGGTGAGGCGAACTCCGGCCATCACGACCTGCGAGTCCGCGAGCGGTGGGTCGAGCTTCGCGTCGAGCCGCATACGGTGTAGCGCACGCCCCGTCGCGACGGCGACCGGCATCCCACCTAACGATCCGCTGCGCGTGGTCTCGGGGGTGTTGAAGTCCGGGTGCGCGTCGAGCCAGAGCATGCCGACCCGGAGCGGCGCGTCGGACGGGCCGGACCGCTGGAGTCCCGCGACGAGCCCGGGCATGGATGGACACGTGGCGAGGAGCCCGACCGTGAAGTACCCCTCACGCTCGTTCCTCTGAACGATGTCCGCGAAGTGACCTAACGCCATGCCGAGCCGCTTCCAGCCACCGTACTCCCTGTCCTCTTCAGGTGTCAGGCCCGCTTCCTCGATGCGGACGTTCGCCGCCTGCGCCGCGAGGTACTGCTGGATCCCGCCCGTCGCCATGCGCCGCGGCCCCTGTGACCTCCCGTTCGGGGAGAAGGGCTGTTGAGCGAGCAGCACGCGAAGCTTGCCGTCAGGACCTGTGTATCGCTGGGCGTGCATCGGAGCCGCGGTAGCGAGGACCGCAAGCACACAGAATGCGGCGATCCGCATTGGACTGTCCCTCCAGTAATCGCACGCCCAAAATGCAGTGCCGCCCGTCAGCCGCGAAAGGCGATCCGAGCTTCGAATCTTCCCGACGGCTCAGGAGAGCAGGCGCCGTGTGACCATCTGGATGACACTCCTGACTCCCGCCGCAACGCGCTCCGGTGTCTCCGCCATCGGATGGCTGCGATGGATGGCCGCGATTTCGTGCAGGCGCTCCATCTCACCCACAGCTTCGAGTACCGGAAGAACGGTCGGGCCGGGCGCGCCGCGGCCAGCGAACAGCAGGGCGTCGGGGTTCACGCGCCCACGCTCCACCGCCGCAGGGACTCGCCTCGCGCAGCGACACGCGGCACGGTCCGATACCAGCCCGCAGTGGGGGAGCATGAACGACCGCAATCGCTCGCGCGCACGCGAGAGACGCTTGCGAAACGTGGCCGGCAAGACGCCGAGGATCGGACCGGCGTGTTCGCTCCTGAGCTCGAACACATCGCCAAGGATGTACGCGAGCCGCTCCTCGCGGTCGAGGCACAGGAGCATCGCCTGCGTGCATCCGATCTTGACCTCCTCCTCGAGGACCCGCTGGTCCGCCTCGGAAGACCGAGGCGCCGGGGCATCGACCAGACCGTCCGCGAGGTCCCGCGCGAAGGACGCGAACGTCATGTGCTGCTCCTCGATGCGACTTCGACGCACGTT
>DASURJ010000093.1:0-2063 GCA_036280115.1 Gemmatimonadaceae bacterium | reverse complement strand
GCACGACGTAGAGCAGCCGCACGCGCCGACCCTCACTGGTCAGCCGTGTATACGTCTCGTCGAGTGCAGCAAGGTCGATTCCGTCCCCTTCCTGCCGCACGCCGACCATCGTTGCCTGCACGTTGCGGAAGGCGGTGATCGCACCGGTGTAGGTCGGCAGCTCCACGAGCACGACATCACCCGGATCCAGGAGCACGCGGGCCACGAGATCGAGCCCCTGCTGCGAACCGGTGGTGATCAGCAGCCGGTCGATGGACGACGGGGCCTGGCGTGATGCCATGATCCCGGCGAGCGCCTCGAGCAGCGGCTTGTAGCCCCGCGTCGGCCCGTACTGCAGCACGGCGCCGTCGGTGCCGGCGAGGAGTTCGCGCGTGATCTCGCTGAACTCGTTCCACGCGAACGTTTCGGGCGAGGGATAGCCCGGCGCAAACGAAATGATCTCGCGCGATTGCGCGAGCACGGTCCCCATCCTCCGGATGGCGGACCCGCGCATCTGTTCGGCGGAACGGGAGAGAAACTGGTCGTAGTTGATCATGCTGACGTTGGAGATTGAGCGATCCGAAGGTTCCGTTCGACGCCGCCGGCCCGCGCGTAAAGGCGGTACTGCGCAAGGTAGGCACCGAGCGCGGTGAGCGCCAGGTACTGGAAAACAAAGCCGCGCATCAGCCAGGCCGCAACCTGCAGCGGGAGCACGGCCAGTCCCGCCAGCGGTACGAAGGCAATCAACCCGAGCCCCGCGGTCGCCAGTACGGAGGCGATCGTCGCGACGCCGACGAGCAGCAGGACGACGCCGAAGATCGCGGCGATCTCGCGCAACGACGCGCGCAGGAAGCGAACGACGAGCGTCGCGGCGGCACGGACGCTGACGTTCTCGACAGCGACGATCATCTGGGTCAGGAGGTAGAAGAGATTGATGAGCGTGATCCAGACGACCAGAGCGCCCGACGCCAGGGCCGCGATCACCGTCCACAGACCGAGCAGTACCGGCGTGTTGTTCGCCAGCGCGTAGCCCGCGACGATGAACACGAGATACGCGATGGCGGTGACCGTGTAAGCGATCAGCAGGCAGCCGCCGAGCCGCAGGTAACGCCGCCACAGGCGCTTGCATCCATCGAGAAACGGATCGATGTGCACGCGGTTCGCCCGGCGCACCGCATCGAGGCGCAGCGGCGGACGCTCGAGCGCACCGGCGGTCGCTTCGGCGTCGGCGAGGAGCGACATCGTGCCCCCCTTCACCACGAACGTGAGGGCGGATCCGGCCAGCAGCACGAGCAGGAAGGCGGTGCCGAACGCCACGAAGGCGACCGGATTGGTGCGCAGGGCCGCGAAGACCGACGCAATGATGTCGCGAGGGCCGCCGGCGAGAAGGTCGTCGATCTCGGCTCCGAGCAGCAGGACGACGAGGAAGAGGCCGCCGATGACCGGGACGGCGAGCAGCAGCTTCAGGACGGCCTCGGCAATGAATTGCACCACGACCAGCGGCCAGTTCGCCGCGGCGACGAGCGCCCCGCGCTTCAACGCCGCCTTCAAGGGAAGTGGATGACTCATGAGGCCCAGATCCTTAGTGTAACCTTTGCGGTATTCTCCTGCCGAAGGTGCTTTCTCCCGACATCCCACGGATTCGAACGCGTCACGTGAGCTGGCGCCGGCTTCTCGGGACCGGTGTGCTGATCGCGGTGATCGCGGCCGCCGTCGGATTCGCGCTCGAATGGAGACGCTTCGGCTCCCCCGGTCCCGAAGCGATCGTCCGCGTCGACCGGGAGATCAGCGCCGATTTCGCGACGATGACGTCGCTGTTGTCGCGGTTGGGAACGGCGATCGCGAGCGACCCGGCCACCGGCCGAGCGCTCCAGGCGCTCCGTTCGCAACAACCCGGCGTCGAACCGACCCGCGCACTCTTCGACCTTCTCGACGGTCACCTCGCCGAGGTGCGGACGCGATCCGATATCGCCGTTACGATCTACGACTTCCCCGACGGCCCTGCGCGTGCCTGGGCCGGGCGTCCATCCGACATCCCTCCCGAGCGTATCCGGACCCCGCGCGGCTGGTTCGTGACCCAGTCG
>DASURJ010000092.1:0-3114 GCA_036280115.1 Gemmatimonadaceae bacterium | reverse complement strand
AACGATGCGTTAGGACTCTGACCCCTATTCCATCGTTTCATCGCGCAGACGCGGGAAGGGCGGTGGAGAACACATCGTGCGCCCAGGGTCCCCCGTGGCGCGCCGGTCAGAACTGCGATGACGCGGATGACGGAGAAGCGGCCGGATGCCGGGCCCACACGGACGACGCCCCGTGGCGAGAGGCCGGAGCCTCCGGCATCCAGAACGGAGGGGGGAACGGATGAGGGGATGAGGGGGATGCTGGGGATTTCCTTCTGGATGCCGACCACGGATCGAGCGCCCTGTCTCACCGTCGCCACTGGCTTCCAGAGGCCTTCTCGACGAGTCTGTGCCTGGCTAGCCTAGCTATTCTCCTTCCGCCGATGGCCTCGCGCGTTCTCCTGCTGCGGCGGTGCGTCCACGTGCATCGCGTCCACCGGGCTTTTCGCTCGTCCGCTGCCCGTCCTGCTCCCCGCGCGGTCCTGCGCTTCGCGCTTCGCCAGCTCGGCCGGCACCTCACGGTCGGTTGTATTCTTCCGCTTCGATCCCACGTTTCGGCTGGGCATGATTCACTCCGGACTCGGCCCCGCGTCTCACGTTGCAGCCGACGTGCCAGATGGCGATGATCATCGGGCCAGCCGTCCCCAATGAGATGGACCCTCACTTGCTGCGTCGTGAGCTGATGCGCATACACCGTTTCGTGCTCGCCATTGCGCTCGTCTGCGCCCAGGTATCGTGGGCTCAAGTCAACTCGGGAGCACAAGACTCGCCGCAGTCGCCGCGAGCCGCGCTGCGGCAGTTCCTCCAGTACGCGTCGCGCGGGGACTACGTCGCGGCCGCCCAATACCTCGCCCTCGACGCACGCGACGCGCCCCGCCGCGCCGACATCGCGCGCCGAGTCTATGAGGTGATTCGCCGCCGAGTCGTCATCGACCTGGACAGCGTGTCGCCATTGCCGCAAGGCGACACCGCCGACGCCGAGCCGCCGCTGCAGGATCGTGTCGGGATCATGTACGCCCGCGGCGGCGACACCACGCGCCCGCTCGCGCTCGTGCGTACGATGCAGGGCGGCCAGCAGCGGTGGGTGATCAGCGCTGCCTCCGTGGCGGCGCTCGACGCGGCGTACACGAGTGTGGCGCGATCGTGGACGACGGGGCGGCTTCCGGACGAGCTGATCGAGCCCGGTCCCTTCGGCGTCCCCCGATGGAAGTGGATTGGCGGGATCTTCGGCGTGCCACTCGCCTGGGTCGTCGCACTCGTCCTCGGCGCCATGCTTCGCCACACCGCGCTCGCGATTGCCCGGAGGACGAAAGCGACGTGGGATGACGAGCTCATCGTCCGGTTGCGAGGTCCGGTTCGCCTTTTCCTGTTTTCGATCCTCGCGGTTCCGGTCCTGATCCTCTTGGAACTCGAGGCGAACACGACCGCCACGGTCTGGCGGATCCTGCGCGGGATCACGATCGTCGCCGTGTTCTGGATGCTCCTGCGCATGATCGGCATGGCGCAGGACCACCTCGCGCGCATGGCATGGGCATCCGACCGCACCAACGCGCAGACGATCGTGCCGCTCATCGGCCGGTCGCTTCGTCTGGCGCTCGGGCTTGTCGCGTTACTCGTCGTGTTCTCCGAGCTCGGGTATCCGGTGGCGACGCTGCTCGCCGGACTCGGTATCGGCGGTATCGTCGTCGCGCTTGCCGCCCAGAAGACGGTCGAGAACCTTTTCGGTTCCGTGTCGCTCGCGGCCGACCGTGTTCTGCGTGTGGGCGACTGGGTGAAGTTCGAGGATGTGCAGGGAACCGTCGAGCGTATCGGCCTCCGCTCGACCCACGTCCGCACACTGGACCGTACCGTCGTCAAGGTGCCTAACGGTCGCCTGGCCGACCTCCGTATCGAATCGTTCGGGGAGCGAGATCGGATTCGGTTCTTCACGACCATCCGCCTCGTGTACGACTCCACCGCGACGCAGGTCAGGACCGTGATCGGTGAGATCGAGGCGTTGCTCACCTCGCACCCGCGTACGTGGCGCGAAGGGATCACGGTGCGCCTGGTCACGCTCGGTGACTACAGCTTCGACATCAACGTGAACGCCTGGTTCGCGACCACGAACTTCGCGGAGTTCGAGGTGATCCGTCAGGACGTGCTGCTCGCCATTATGGAGATCGTCGAGCGCGCGGGGACTCGTCTTGCCGTGCCCTTGCAGGCCCTGCACATCGAGCGGGACAAGAACGCGAGCAACGGACCGGTCGCGGTCCGCGGGGATCACATGGCGAGCCAGGCGGGCGATCCCGGAACGACGTCGAACGTCGCGGATCGGTCGCCGACGGGAGCGTAACGCACCCGCGGTTCGAGTCTGCAGGTCGCGCGCGGCGTACCGTTTGCTCACGCTGGGCTCAAACAGATCCCGACTCGCTGGGAAGGGCCTATGCGTCTTGCCTCGTCGTGCCTCCGATCGTCGGCACTGGCCGCTCTCGTCTGCCTGCCGTCCGCCCTCGTTGCCCAGCAGGAAGTGAGGCTCGGAAGCGATGCGACGCTCACGATCAGCGGCATTCTGAGTGGGACGCTCTTCGCGCAGGATGCGCGCTTCGGGCTTGGCAACGGCCAACAGGCGAACTTCGTCCAGACGGAGCTCGCGGACTGGTGGCACGGTGGCGACGTGCGGAGCACGCGGCTCACATTCGGCTTTCGAGGGCCGCGGATGGGAAGCGGCTGGCGCGCCGGCGCGACGCTCGAGGCCGACTTCTTCGGGCCGTTCAGCGGCACCGGCAACTTCTCCGACGAGCAACCGACGCCTCGGCTGAGGCTGGCGTACGCGGACCTGACGAATGGGTCCACCACGCTCCGCGTCGGCCAGGCGTGGTCGCTTCTGCTCGGCAACATCCCCGTGTCGACGTCGCACATCGGGTTTCCGCTCGGCTGGGGTTCCGGCGGGTTCATCGGCTGGCGATTCCCGGGCGTTTTCCTCATCCAGTCGTTGACCGATTCGGCGGCGCCAGTTCGCGCGCGTCTGTCGTTCGCGGCGATGCGCGGCTCGTGGTCGGACGAGCCCGCTCCCGATCAACCGAGTGCGGGGGAGGCAGGAACGCCGCAGCTCGAGGCGGCGTTGAACCTCGATGGCCGCTTCGGCGGCGGCAGTTG
>DASURJ010000091.1:0-2360 GCA_036280115.1 Gemmatimonadaceae bacterium | reverse complement strand
AACGATGCGTTAGGACTCTGACCCCTCACCAAGCATTTTGTCGCGCCGGCCCGCACAATGCACTCTTTACATATATGGCCTACCTCGCCCTCACTCGCGAGATCACGCCAGCGTTCGGCGCCGGCGAGCTCACGTACCTCGACCGCGCGCCTGTTGACGTCGATCGCGCCCGCGCGCAGCTCGACGCCTACGAGAGCGCGTTGCGCGTCTTCGGTTGTGAAGTCGAGCGACTCCCGGCGGACCCCGACATGGGCGACGCTGTGTTCATCGAGGATACGGCGGTCGTGCTCGACGAGCTGGCCGTCATCACGCGGCCGGGCGCCGAATCGCGGCGGCGCGAGACGGCTCGTGTCGCCGACGCGCTGCGGCTTCGCCGGCCGATCGCCGCGCTGCTCGACCCTGCGACCCTCGACGGCGGCGACGTACTTCCGATCGAGCGCACGATCCACGTCGGTCAATCGACGGATGGAAATGGCCGCACCAATGACGCGGGGAGGCGTCAGCTCTCGGCCATGGTCGCGTCGCAGGGCTATCGCGTCGAGACCGTGCCGTTCTCGGGATGCCTGCACTTGAAGACCGCCGTCACGCGTGTGGCTCGCGACGCCGTCGTTCTGAACCCGCGTTGGGTAAGTCCGGGCGCGTTCCCCGGCATGCGCGTCATCGAGGTCGACCCGGACGAGCCGTTCGCCGCCAACGCGCTTCTCCTCGACGGCCGCGTGCTCTTTCCCGAGGAGTTCCCGTACACACGCCGTCGGCTCGAGGAGGCAGGCATCCGCACAATGCCGACGCCGATGAGCGAGCTCGCAAAGGCCGAGGCCGGCCTAACGTGCTGCAGCCTTCTCGTGCGGCTGTAGCGTCCTCGAGCGGCGGACTTGTCCGGCCGGCGTCGGGCGTCCGCCACGAGAGCGGCCGGCGCGCCCCAGCTTTGCAGCGTTCCGTCATCGGCCGTAGCGGGAGGCGAAAATGAGATGGGGGAAGCGAATGGCGCAGGAGTCACGGACGGCCGAGATCGCGAGCGGCCTTCGGCAGCGAGCCCTGCCGCTCTCCGACGCCTCGGACCTCGATCCCCTCATGGAGCGGATCGGTGACGCCCGGTACGTCCTTCTCGGCGAAGCCACGCACGGAACGTCCGAGTTCTACACCTGGCGCGCGACGCTCTCCGAGCGGCTCATTCGCGAGAAGGGCTTCTCCTTTATTGCGGTCGAAGGCGACTGGCCCGACTGCTACCAGGTAAACCGTTACGTCAAGTCCTACCTCGACGCGGGGAGTAGCGCTCGCGACGTGCTTCACGCCTTCGAGCGGTGGCCGACATGGATGTGGGCGAACCGGGAAGTCGTCGAGCTGGCGGAGTGGTTGCACGAGCACAACCGTTGGTCGTCCTCGGCGCGACAGGTAGGGTTTTACGGGCTCGACGTCTACTCGTTATGGGAGTCGATGACTGCCGTCGTCTCGTACCTCGAGTCCGTGGACCCGGCGCTCGCGCGAGCGGCACGCACGGCTTACCGCTGCTTCGAGCCGTACGCCGAAGACGTGCAGGAGTACGCGCGCGCGACGGCCCTCGTGCCGACGACGTGCGAGCGCGAGGCCGTGTCGGTGCTCGCCGCGCTGCGCAGCAAGGGACCGGAGTATCGCGAGGATGGCGCGGACGCGTACTTCAACGCCGAGCAGAACGCGCTCGTGGCGCGAAACGCGGAGCTTTACTACCGGACGATGGTGCGCGGCGGGCCCACGTCGTGGAACGTGCGCGACACGCACATGGTGGAGACGCTCGAGCGGCTGATGGCGCACCACGGGCCTGGCGCGAAGGGCATCGTGTGGGAGCACAACACGCATGTCGGCGACGCGCGGTTCACGGACATGGCACGCGCGGGGATGGTGAACGTGGGTCAGCTCGTGCGTCAGGCGCACGACGCCGACGACGTCGTCATCGTCGGGTTTGGAACGCACCGCGGGACGGTGATGGCCGGTGCGGAGTGGGGCGCGCCCATGCGGCGGATGCACGTGCCTGACGCTGAAGCGGGCAGCGTCGAGGACGCGTGGCACCTGGCTCGCACGGGCGACGGGCTCGTGGTGTTCGACGGCTCGGAGGCCGGGGGAATCCCCGGCCTCGACGAGTCGATCGGTCATCGGGCGATCGGTGTGGTGTACGACCCACATCACGAGTCGTGGGGCAACTACGTCCCGACGATCGTGCCTGGGCGGTACGACGCGTTCCTGTACGTCGAGGAGTCGAGCGCGGTGGACGCGTTGCACATGCCGGTGCTCGTGGACGGCGAGCCGCCCGAGACGTACCCGACCGGAATGTGAACGCCGTTACCGCCAGTTGCGCCGGCTGGCGAACAACACGCCGGCGCCCACCG
>DASURJ010000090.1:0-4087 GCA_036280115.1 Gemmatimonadaceae bacterium | reverse complement strand
TCCGTAAGGGGTCAGAGTCCTAACGCATCGTTCCGTTGCGGCCGCCGGCCGCAACGGAACGATGCGTTAGGACTCTGACCCCGAAAACATCGAAACTATGCGTTGGCCTCGGACGCCTCGCGGTCGCGGTACCAGTACGCGACTGCCAGCAGGTACAGCCCGGCCAGGAAATAACTGCCCACGCGGATGCCGATCGCGAGCGACGACGCCTCTCCGATCGCCTTGAGCGCCGCGAAGATCGAGAGCGCGAGTCCCACGTGGCGAAGCACCGCGATCCGCCGACGACGGCCGACGAAGATCGCCGACACCCCCACCGTCGCGTAGTAGAGGATCAGCAGGAACGTCGACACGTCGGCCGAGTAGGCGCGCGACAGCTCGGCGTGCCCCCAGAGGAACGTCACTCCTGCGCCCGCGAGCCTGAGCACCGTGCGCGTCTCGAGCCTCCCACGACCGTCTGCGTACTCCGTGCGCGATGCATTCCACGACACCGCGAGCCACGCGGCAGCCATCGCGAGCCCTGCAATCGACGCACGCGTCAGGAACGGGGTGTACGAGTAGATGGTTCGGTCCGAAAGCAGGTCGAACGTGCCGAGTGTGACAATGAGGAGGTCCAACGCGATCGGCACGCCGAGCGCACGCTCGCGTTCGCGTCGCAGCAGCAGGGAGAGCGCCACCGCGTGGGCGGACAACGCCACGCTCGAACCAATTGGCCGTGCCTCGAACGCGAGCAGCAACGCGGCGGCGCTCGCGACGCCGGCCACCATGAGGTGTGTGGGTCGCGCTCCGGGTTGATGTCGCGCCGCCAGCACCGCCGCCCCCGCCCACACTGCCGCCACGAGCGCCCGCGCGATGGCCGCGTCGCGAACGGACGCGACCGCCACCGCGCCTAACGCGAGCGGCAGGACCGCGGCCGTGAACCACGCCCACCGCCGGGTCGTCTCGCCAGCCTGGACTACCGCGTACGCACTCGCCGTCCCGAGCCCCGCCAGGATCAACAGGTCCGTAGCCGGCGCACGGTCGGGGACCTGCGCGATGAGCGCGCCGGTGAGCGCCACGAGCGCCGACCTCGCCAGGCGAGCCCCCCACGGTCCACGCGTCACGAGCAGCGCGGTCCACGCAACCGCCAGCGCGAACGTCGATGGCAGGTCGCGCTCGAGCATCCGCGCTCCGCCCTCGATGGCCGCGGTCGATGTGCCTGCATACAGCCAGCATCCGATCGCCACGACGGTCGTCGCCGTACGCCAGGACCGGCCGCGAAGTGCAGCAAGCCCCGCCGCGTGCACCATGTACCCGTAGATGAGGAGCGCCGGAACGTTTCCGCTCTCGCTCGACGTCACGAACGGCGCGATCAAGGCTCCGCCAACACCAACGCTGAACAGCGCCTCCTCGCCTCCCCGCCAGGCGAGCACCGCCACTCCAACCGAAGCAGCGGCCGCAATGCCAAGCGCGACCGGCGACGGCAAGATCTCCAGATACGGTCCCGCCCCCCATGCGTCGACGTGCACGACAGCCAATGCCAGCGCGAGCAGCACACTGCCGAACCGCTTGGACCCACGGGCCCGAAGGCGCCACCCCACGACTGCCAGGGCAGCGGCCCCGAGCGCGCCAAGGACGACCCGCATCTCCGGACCGATCTTCCCCTGCTGAATCGCCCAGCCAAGGAACGCGCCGACGCCGAGGAGGATCGTGAGCGACGCCAGTGCGAGCGTGCCGTAGCGGCCGATGAGCGCCTCGAAGTCGATCGAACGCCGTCCGGGACTGAGACGGCGTTCCAGCACCCGGCGCTCTGGAACCGGCATTGGATGAGACCCCAGCGGCGGCGCCGGGCTTGCGGCCTGTCCTGTCGGTGGCGCAGGGCGAGCGGTCGGTCGAGGGGTAGCCAAGTGACCATCGCCCTCGAGCCGGTCTACCGCGGCGCGAAGCGCCCGCACCTCCTGGGCGAGTGCGGCAACGGTGCGTTCCAGTGTGTCGATTCGCTCGTTCACGGTCCGCAAGCTATGGGGGGCAGTCGTTCCGGGCGATGCCCCGCGCCGGTGAGCGCGGCGACGTCGCGAGTGACAGACCGGCGACAACCACACCAACGGTTCGGCGAATTCCACTGTCGCAACAGGCACCTGGCCCGCGCGGTTCCCCACCTTCCAAGAGGAGCAGGGATGGATACGCTCATTCGTGACTTGCGGTACCTTGGCCGCTCGCTCCGTTCGAGCTCCGGATTCTCGGCCCTCGTGATCCTCACAGTTGCAGTGGCTGTCGGGGCGAGCACCGCGCTGTTCAGCGTCGTCAATCCCCTGCTCCTTCGGACAGAGCCGTTCGCTGATCCTGATCGGCTCGTTGCGCTCTGGGAATCACCGCCGCGCGCCGACGGCGGCGTGGCGCCCGGGAAGAACGAGGTGTCACCCGGCACGTTCGGTGATTGGGTCGCGGAGCGGTCGGTGTTCGAGAACGTTGCCGCCGTCGCGACGTGGCGTCCGAACCTGACCGGCATGGACGAACCCGTGCGGCTGGAGGCGACCGCCGTCTCGCGAGACTTCTTCCAGACGCTCGGTGCACGTCCGCTACTCGGCCGAGTGTTCGTGCCCGAGGAATCGACAACCGGCGGGAACGGGGTCGTGGTCCTCTCTTTCGCGTTCTGGCAGCGGCAGTTCGGCGGTGACTCCGGCGTGGTTGGTCGGGACATCACGCTCAATGGACGTCCCTACACTGTAGTCGGTGTCATGCCGGAGCGCTTCCAGCTTCGCTATCCGCTACCGCAGGCGTCCGACCTCTGGCGACCGATGGTCCTCGAGGGACAGACAGCCGCGAACCGTCAGGCGCACTACCTGTACGTGTTCGGCCGGCTGCGTCCCGATGTGTCGGTCGAGCGTGCACAGGCGGCGCTGTCGGCCCTGGCCGCTCGGCGTGAAGCGGACTTCCCGGCAACGAATCGTGGGTGGGGGGCAACGGTCATCCCGCTGCGTGAGGACATCGCGGGTGATGTTCGCCCCATGCTCACGATGGGGGGCGCGGCCATCGCGCTCGTGCTGCTCATCGCGTGCGCGAACGTGGCGAACCTGTTGCTGGCCCGCGGCGCCACACGGGCGCGCGAAGTGGCGTTACGAAGCGCACTCGGCGCCTCGCGGCGACGGATCGTTCGTCAGCTCGCCACCGAGAGCGTGGCGCTGGCGTTGATCGGCGCACTGGTCGGGCTCCCGTTGGCTCGTCTGCTGGTGTCGATGCTCATCCGCTTCGGTCCGGTCGCGATTCAGGTGAACGAGGAGATCGCGCTCGACGGAGTGGCGATCGGGTTCGCCGTGGCGCTGGCTATTCTGACGGGTATCCTGTTCGGGCTGGCGCCGGCCGTCTATGCCGCTCGTCGGTCTGCCGGTGACGCGCTGCGGGAGGGAGCGCGCGCCACTTCAGCCGGACGTGCCGGCGCGCGCGTCCGCGACACGCTGGTCGCGCTCGAGGTCGCACTGGCGATGACACTACTCATCGGCGCCGGACTCACGGTCCTCAGCTTCTCGCGGCTGGTGCGCGTGGACCCCGGGTTCGATCCGAGCAACGCGATGACGTTCGAGCTCAATCTTCCGCCCGCGACGTATCCCACGCGGGAGCGAGTGGCGGAGGGGCACGAAGCGCTGGTCGAGCGGCTGCGGTCGCTGCCCGGCGTGATGGACGTGGGCGCGTCGACTCACGTCCCGCTCGCGGGCGGTAACATGACGACGCTGCTCGAGGTCGACGGACGTCCGGTAGTTGCGCCGGAACGTCCACCTGAAATGAACTATCGCCTCACCACGGCTGGATTCACCGAGGCGGTGGGGATGACGATACGTCGTGGGCGGTCACTCACCGCGGCCGACGCCGCGGACGACTGGCGCGTGGTGACCATCAGCGAATCGGCGGCCGGCCGGCTGTTCCCTAACGAGGACCCCATCGGCCGCCGCATCCGCATCACCGAGGACACGGCGTGGCTACGCGTCGTCGGTGTCGTGGGTGACGTCAGGCACAGCGCCCTCGAAAGTGCGCCGTCGGCGGAGATCTACGTGCCGATTCAGCGCCAGGCATCGAACTACCTGCGGTACGTGATCCGCACCGCCGGCGCGCCGTC
>DASURJ010000089.1:0-6948 GCA_036280115.1 Gemmatimonadaceae bacterium | reverse complement strand
CTCGGCGCGAGGGGCGGAGGCGGCGGTCATCGCCCCGTTCGCGGCCACGGCGTCCTCCCAGCTCGAGGTGGCCGCGGCGGCCACCGAGGCACTCCTCGGGTTCGCCCGGGCGGAGCCCGAGCCGCCCGACATCGTGGCCATCGTCGACCGACTCGGCAGGTTGCTGTCGGTGCGAGCTCCGGGGTTGGTAGTGGACCAGGCACCCCGCGCGGGTGCCACCGTCACGTCGGCGCCCGCGGACCTGGTGCGAGCGCTGGTGGCGCGTAGTGTGCTCAACGCGGTGCAGTCTGGAACCACTGTGCCGTGCGAAATCAGTGTCGGCGACGGTATCTTTGTACGCGTGACGGGCGGAGACGCATCCGTGCCCTCGCTCGAATCCGAGCTCGTGGCACTGGCGTCCGTCTGGGGCGTTCGGATCACGGCGCGTGACCGGTCGCTCGAGCTGTCGTTCCCGCCCGCCACCGAGTTCACTCCACACGCCTCTGCATGAAGAAGCCGAAGATCCTGATTGCGGACGACGACCGCTCGATCACCGAAGGGTTGGGCGCGATTCTCTCCGACGAAGGCTACGAGATCGAGGTCGCGCTCGACGGCCAGAAAGCCATCGACCGACTCGCGTCCGACGCGTTCGGCGTCGCGCTCGCGGACCTCATGATGCCGAAGCTCGACGGACTCACGCTGCTCAAGGAAATTCAGGCGCGTGACATTACCACCGAGTGCATCATCATCACCGGGCAGGCGACAGTCGATTCGGCCGTGCAGGCCATGCGGCAGGGCGCGTACGATTACATCGAGAAGCCGCTCAACGCCGAGAAGCTGAACCGGCTCAAGGCGCTCATCCCGAAGGCGCTCGACAAGTTCAACGTCCGGCAGAAGAACAAAGAGCTCGCGTCGACGATCGAGGGGCTCACGCATTACGGCGAGCTCACCGGGCAGTCGGAGGCGATGCGGTCGGTCTATCGGATCATTGACGCGGTCGCGCCGTCGTCCGCCAGCGTGCTCATTCTCGGTGAGTCGGGTACCGGCAAGGAGCTTGTCGCGCGCGCCATCCACAACAAGAGCGAGCGTGCGAAGGGGCCGATCTTCGCGCTCAACTGCGCGGCCCTCCCGAAGGACATCCTCGAGAACGAGCTGTTCGGGCACGAGAAGGGCGCGTTCACCGGATCGACGAACGAGAAAGCGGGCGCGTTCGAGATGGCGCACGGCGGTACCATCTTCCTCGACGAGGTCGCGGAGATGGCGCCGGACATCCAGGTGAAGTTGCTCCGCGCTCTCGAGTCACGATCCATTCGTCGCCTCGGCGGAAAGCGCGAGATTTCCGTGGATATTCGCGTCGTGGCGGCGACGAACAAGAACCTTCAGAAGGCCATTGCCGACGGAGAGCTCCGCGAGGATCTCTACTATCGGCTCGCCGTGGTCGAGATCTATCTGCCGCCATTGCGCGAGCGGCTCGGCGACGTGAAGCTGCTGGCGAACGAGTTCCTCGCTCGTTATGCGCAGCAGAACGGCAAGAAGGTGACCGGGTTCGACAACGATGCGTGGTCGTGGATCCTGAACTATCGGTGGCCGGGGAACGTCCGCGAGCTCAAGAACGCGGTCGAACGGGCGGTGATCATGACGGCCGGTCCCACGATCGGCGTCGCCGACATCGCGCCGCGGCACCTCAGGCCTGGTGCTGACGCGGGTGAAACCTCGTACGGCAGCGTGAGCGGGCCGCCTCGGCGCCGGGCCAGCGACAAGGTCGCCCAGGGCGTTGATGGGAATGGGTCAGCGACCGTGCTGGGGATGACGCGCGACGAACTGTTCGAGGCGTTCGCGCGGTTCGTGCGGGAGCAGGGCACGGTCGGGACGAGCGGGACAGCCGCGGTCGGGGCAGCTGCGTCGCCCGCGGTGGACGGTCCGACGGCGGAACCCGAGGAGCCTCCCGCGCGAGGAAAGGCTTCACGGGATCACGCACCGGGGAAGGATCAGGCGAAGGCGAAGGCGAAGAAACGCTAGGCGACAGGCGCTCGTCACCACGGCGAGCGATTCCAGCGATCACTTGCGTTCTACGCCGCCGTCGGCGGCACACGACGAGGAGAGGATATGCGCAGGGCGGACTACGACGACGAGCCGGCAGTCATCATTGAACGCCATTCGGGAGGCGTCGGGTCGTTTCTCCTCGGCGTGGCGCTGGGGGCAGCGGCTGCACTCCTGCTCGCGCCGCAGTCTGGCGCCGCGACGCGCCGTGACCTCCGTCGCGGGGCGCGTCGCGCGCGCCGGGCCGCGCAGGGCATGGCGGGCGACATTCAGGGGCGCGTGACCGACACGTTCGGCCAGGCGCGAGAGCGTGTCGAGACAGGGATCGACGTCGCGCGCCAGGCGATCGAGCTCAAGAAGCGTCAGGTCTCTCGTGCGATGGAGGCTGGGCGAGCCGCCGCGCAGCAGGCCCGCGATGAGCTCGAGCGCCGCATTGCCGAAACGAAGGCCGCGTACAACGCCGGGGCCGAGGTTGCACGGACCACGCCGCAGCCGCTCCCCTCGACTCGGGATCTCGAGCCGGACGAGTCACCCGACCGCTGAGGGTGGCGGTCCGCGTTCTCACGCGTGCAGCCGCGCCCGTTCTACGTCCGACTCGCCTGGACGCTTCGTGATTACGCGAAGCGTGTCTGGGACAACGCGGGCGAAGACAACATCTTCTTCCTGGCAGGCGGGATCGCCTTCAACATCCTGTTGGCGGCGGTCCCGTTCGTGCTTCTGCTCGTCTGGGGGCTCGCGACGCTCCTGAACCATTCCGCCGACGAGACGGTTGCCGACGTTACCGCCATCATCGATCGGCTGCTTCCCCCACACGACGAGACGGCCGAAAGCCCGGTGCACGGGCTTCTCGTCAACATCATCAGCGCTCGTGGTGCGATCGGGATCTACGGCGCCGTCGGCTTCATCTGGTTCTCGACGCGCCTGTTCGGATCGTTGCGAAGTGTGCTCGCGGACGTATTCGACATCGAGACGGAACGCGGGATCATTCAGGGGAAGCTCTTCGACATTCAGATCACGATCATCGCGACGCTGCTGCTCGTGGCCTACACGGCGCTGAGCGCCTATCTCGCGCTCGCGACGACGCGCGGCGTGGAGCTCGTCACACGGCTGGGGTTTCGTGCCGACGTGATGGGCGGGCTGGAGTACCTGATCGGCCGACTCATCGCGTTCGCGTTCGTGACAACCATGTTTTTCGCGCTCTACAAGTTTCTCCCGAACCGAAAGATCCGCTGGCAAACGGCGATGCTCGCGGCGGTGTTCACCGCGGGGATGTTCGAGATCGCGAAGGGGCTTTTCACGGCGTACGTCGCCGAGTTCAATCCCGGCTCGATCTACACCGGCACGCTCTACGCGCTCGTGATCGTGGTGTTCTGGGTGTACTACGCCGCGATGATTTTCATACTCGGCGGTGAGGTGGGTCAGGTATACGAGCTCCGCCGTGTCAGACGGTTGCAGCGAGAGACCTTCGAGGACTAGCCGAGCGCTTCACAAGCCGAGCCCGCGCTGGCTCAGCAGTAGCTGACGGCTGCCACGTGATCGATGCCACGCAGTGGTGATGGCCGCGTCAGCACTGGCCTGAAGGTTGCCTTAAGGATGAGCGTTCGCACTCAACCGGAGGCCAACCGTGCGGAAGACTGCAATGACCTTTATGATCGCGGCGCTGACGGCGGTGGCCGCGTGTCAGAAGACCGGCGAGAACGAGTTCCAGGTCGAGACGCCTGACGTGGATGTCAACAGCGACACGACCACAATCAGGACGCCCGATATCGATGTAACCCGGGATACGGCGAGGGTGACCGTTCCCGACGTCGATGTCCGCAAGGACACCGCGACGGTGACCGTCCCGAAGGTCCGGGTGACCAAGCCGTAAGGAGCACCTGCACGTTAGGCGGCCGGCCGCACTCCGCGGCCGAGCCGCCTGTTCGTCTGGAGCGCGGCTTCCATCGATGGGCACGGCAGGCGAATTTCCGCGCCATGCCAATCGACCTCCGCAGTGACACGGTTACCCGTCCCACAGCGCCCATGCGCGTGGCGCTCGCCTCCGCAGAGGTTGGCGACGACCATCTGGACGGTGACCCCACGACGCGACAGTTGGAGCGCCGGATCGCCGCGCTCCTGGGGAAGGAGGCCGCGCTCTTTTTTCCTACCGGCACCATGGCGAACCTGGCCGCCATCATGGTGCACGCGCGTCCGGGCTCCGAGATGCTGGTGGATGCGGACTCGCACGTCGTGAACCTGACGGCGGCCGGGGCCTCGGCTGTCGCCGGCGTCCAGCCGCGCGTCGTGACCGTGACGTCCCGTGTCCTCGATGCCCGGGACCTCGCCCGGGCCGCTCGGCCCGCGTCGCGGTATACACCACCGCTGGCGCTCGTTTGCGTGGAGAACACCCACAACGGCGCGGGGGGCGTCGTCACGCCCCTGGCGGCGCTGCGCGACATCGCGGGCGTCGTCGCCTCGCTGGGTGTTCCGCTCCATCTCGATGGCGCTCGCCTGTGGAACGTGGAGGCAGCCACCGGTGTCGCGGTGGCCGAGTATGCGGGGTGCGCGGACACCGTCATGGTGTCGTTCTCTAAGGGGCTTGGTGCCCCGGCAGGGGCCGCGCTGGCCGGAACCCAGAATTTCGTCGACGCCGCGTGGCTCACCCGCAAGCGTCTCGGCGGCGCGATGCGACAATCGGGGGTGCTGGCGGCTGCGGCGCTGTACGGCCTCGACCACCATCGCGATCGGCTCGCCGACGATCACGCGAACGCGCGACGATTCGCCGAGCTCGTGGGAGACGCCGGCGGCGCAACGCTGGTCTGGCCCGATACGAACATCGTGATGATAGACGTTCCTGCGGGCACGACCGCCGAGGCGGTGGCCAGGGAGGCCGCGGAGCAGGGCGTCCTGGTGAGTGTATGGTCGGCGCGCCGCGTACGCGTGGTGACCCATCTCGATGTGGCCACAGTCGACGTCGAGGCGGCCGCGGAGGTCGTACGGAGCGTGCTCGAGCGGGGCCCGGCCCCGCGCTCGCCGAGCGCGGTTGAATCGCCGCGCGCGACCGGCTAGCTTTCTCGGTGCTCCAGGTCCCGAAGGGCGTGAGCCCGCTAACTCCGTCAGGACCCCGAAGGTAGCAGCGGCATGTGGTGTCTTTCGTCGCTTCGTAAGACCTGGAGTATGTCGCGGTGATGACCGGGCGCCCGGCACATCGGCGACACGTTGCTTGAACGCGCGCGCGGCGCGCGAGAAATTCGGAGCCCCGTTCCGATGCCTGGCGGCACCGAGCGGGGCTTCGTCGCGTCAGAACGAGTAGCGCTCCAGTAGCCCTCGCGTCCCAGTTTCCGGCTCCCAGGTCCCAGGTCCATGTTGGCTCTCGCGCGCAAGTACCGCCCGCGAAACTTCGCGTCGGTGGCCGTGCAGTCCCACGTCTCCAACACGCTCAAGGGAGCGATCGCGCGCGGCCGCGTCGCGCACGGGTACCTGCTCTGTGGGCCGCGCGGCGTCGGGAAGACCACGCTCGCGCGCGTGCTCGCCATGGCGCTGAACTGCGAGAATCGATCGCCCGACGGCGAGCCGTGTGGCGTGTGCGCATCATGCCAGCGGATCTGGAGTGGTGCGGCGAGCCTCGACGTGATCGAGATCGACGCGGCGTCGAACCGCGGCGTCGACGACGCACGCGATCTCCGCGAACGGGCGATGTACGCGCCGTCGGGCGATGACCGATACAAGGTCTACATCGTCGACGAGGCGCACATGCTCACGCGCGAAGCATGGAATGCACTCCTCAAGGTGCTCGAGGAGCCGCCGCCGCGCGTGGTGTTCGTGTTCGCGACGACCGAACCGCAAAAGATCGCCCAGGCGGCCGCCCCCGTGCTGAGTCGTCTGCAGCGATTCGATTTCAGGCGCATCGGGCCGGCAGACGTGCGCGCGCGCCTGGAGAGCGTGCTCGAGGCCGAAAAGATCGAAGCGGAGCCCGAGGCGCTGGCCATGATCGCGCGCGCGGCGGACGGTTCGATGCGCGACGCGCTCAGCCTGACCGACCAGGCGTTGTCGTTAGGCGAGGGCGCGCTCACCGCGGAGCGCGTGCGCGACGCGCTGGGGCTCGTGGCCGAGGACGAGTATCTCGCGGTGCTCGACATCATCGCCGACCGCCGCGCCGGGGACGTCTTTCCCACCATCCAACGTCTGAGCGAGCTCGGCATCGACTTCGGCACGTTCCTCACCGGCCTCGCCGACATGTTGCGCGCACAACTCGCCGTCACGCTCGGGTCCCGGTCCGTCGAGGTGTCGGAGCGTGCGCGCGCCGCGCTCGAGGAACGCGTCGATCGAATCAGCGCGGCCGACCTGCTGCGCATGCTGTCCGCCATCGGTGAGCTGGAGCAGCGGTTCCGGAAGAGTGGCCAGCAGCAGTTGCTCGTGGAAACGCTGCTCGTTCGTTTCGCGTTGCTCGATCGCACGGTCGCCATCGAAGACGTGTTGCGCACGATGGGCGACGGCGGCACGTCGGGGCGCTCACGCCCGGGCAGCGAGGCTTCGCCCTCGACGGTCGCGGCCGCGCGCTCGGGGAGCCGCGGGAGTCCTCCCGACGACATGCCGCGCCGAGCAGCGGACAGCCCCACCACGGCAGCGGATCGGCCGGCACCGTCTCCACCCCTCGCTCGCGACGTCGGGCCGTCACTCCCAGAGGGGTCGACCGGGCCCTCGATGCAGGGGGGCGTTGCGACTCGAGCTCGTGCTGCCGCGCCGGTGCGCGTGACACCGACGCCCGCTACCCAGGTGCCCAGCATCAATGTGGTCACGGAGCGCTGGGATGATGTCGTCGCGGCGGTGCGCGCCAATCGCATGGTACTCGCGCCGTTTCTCGAGACGTCGATTCCGGCCGCGATGACCGCCACTGGCGTGCTCACCATTCAGGCCGAGGATGCCCCGTCGGCCGAGGCGCTCGAGCTC
>DASURJ010000088.1:0-2408 GCA_036280115.1 Gemmatimonadaceae bacterium | reverse complement strand
GATCGCGACAGGCGATCAAGCCATCGCCGCGCCTCGGCGGCGAGCGTCGCCCGCGTCCGATGTCGCCAGATCTGGCCGCCGGCGTTAGGCGACGCGTCCATCAGCGTGACGCGCGCGCCAGCCTCCGCCGCACGCGCGGCCGCCGCAATGCCTGCCGGGCCTGCGCCGACGACGAGCACGTCGGCCACGATATGCGCGGCGCCTGCCGGTGTCGCTGCCCGAGGGGCCCCTCGGTCGGCATCGTCCCTCGTCACGGCGCTGCCTCGGCGGCGGGGGCAACGGCTGTGTCCACGCGCATCCCGTCGGCGACGAGTATCAGGCACCCGCGCCGATGCGCGGCACCGTC
This sequence comes from Gemmatimonadaceae bacterium, assembly GCA_036280115.1. Taxonomy (GTDB): domain Bacteria; phylum Gemmatimonadota; class Gemmatimonadetes; order Gemmatimonadales; family Gemmatimonadaceae; genus JAJKIV01. The sequence goes on along the minus strand of DASURJ010000088.1, from coordinate 2,062 downwards.
GATCGTCACGCGGCACTCGTAGCACGTGCCCATACCGCATAACGGCCCGCGAGCTTCCCCGGTCACCGATCGCCGGACCGTGAGGTGGCCGAGGGACGCGAGCGCGGCAGCGACGCTGACGCCGGCGGGTACTCGCGCGGGATGGCCGTCGGCGTGAATGGTCACCGACGCGGCGGGCGACGCCGGGCGCGTCACGACGCCTCCGCCGGAATGGCGCGGTCGGGCGCGTAGGGGTGCGGGTCGATCGTCGGCATGCGCCCGGCCACGAGGTCCGCCAGGAGCGCGGCCGTGCCTAACGAGGTCGTGATGCCGAGCCCCTCGTGGCCGGCCGCGATCCAGAGCCCGGGCGTTTCCGGCCACCGGCCGATGAGCGGCAGCTTGTCCGGCGTGGCTGGCCGGAACCCCGTCCACGTGCGAACCGCGGACAGCGATGCGAGCCCCGGCATGAACGCACACGCGCGGTCGATCATCTTCGCCAGCACGCGGCGGTTGATCTGCGGGTCCCACCCCACGAGCTCGCGCGACGACCCGATCAGCACCTGCCCCGTCACCCGAGGCTGAACGTTGAACGCCACCGACTCGTCGGTCATGACGTGCGCGCTCGCCAGGTACCCGAGCTCGACGACCTGATGGCGGCAAAACCCCGGGTGCCGTTCCGTGATGACGAGGTGACCCTTGCGTGGTATGACAGGCAGTCCCGGTGTGAGCCGAGCCGCCTGAGCGCCAGCGGCGTTGACCACGATCTCGGCGGAGATCGTCGATCCGCCGGCGCGAACGCCATTCGCGACAATGGCCTCCACCGGCGTATGATCGCGAACGGTCGCGCCGCGCTCCTGGGCGAGCGATAGGAGCGCGAGCGCGGCCGACGGCGGATAGATCACGCCGTCGCCCGGCACGAGGAGCCCGCCGGCCAAACCGCGGCGCAGGTTCGGCTCCGTCTCGGCGAGCTCGCGCTCGCCGAGCACGTACGCCGTCATCCCCTGCTCCGCATACCGGCGCTGCTTCGCCTGAACGGCGTCGAGTTGCGCCTCGTCCTCCGCCACCCACACGGTGCCGCACCACTCGAGCTCGGACGCGACTCGCAGCGCTTCGGACTGCGCCGCCCAAAGCGCCGTGGAATACTCGGTGAGCGCGAGCTGTTCGGCCGAGTCGTCCATCACCACCAGGTGACCCATTCCGGCGGCGGTCGTGCCGAGGGCCGGTGCGCTCGCATCCAGCACGAGGACGCGGAGCCCGTCCCCGGCGAGTGCCGCGGCGCACGCAGCGCCAACGATCCCCGCGCCGACGACGATCGCGTCGGGGCTGCCGTCGCTCATCGGACGGGGAGCCCTCCGCGGAACGGATCGCCCGGGTCGAAGCGGAGCGTCGCCTCACCCGTCACGAACGCCGTCCCGCGGACGTGGGGAACGAGCTCGCCGGACGCGCCGGCGGTGAGCCACCCCGTGAAGAGGCTCCCCGTCACGCTCTCCTGCCGCCACGGCGCGCCTAACGCGAGAAGACCGCGGCGATGGCGCGCCGCCATCACCGCGGACGTACCGGTCCCGCACGGCGACCGATCGTACTCTCCGCCGCTGCAGAGCACGAAGTTCCGGCTGTCGGCATCGGGGCGAGCAGGCGGAACGGAGAGCTCGATGTGGTCGATGTCCGCACCACCAGCGCCCGTGATTCCGGCGGCTCGCACGGCGTCCTGGATCGCCTGCGTCACCCGGGTCAGCTCCCGCGCGCGGCTCAGGTCGATCGTCTGATCGCGCAGGTGCGTGATGAAGAACCAGTTCCCGCCATAGGCGATATCGCCCACGACGCGTCCGAGCCCCGGGACGTCGACGGCCACGTCCGTGGCGTGACAATACGCCGGCACGTTCTCGATCGTCACCGCGCCATCACTCGTCAGTTCGGCAGCAACGGTTCCGACCGGCGTGTCGTAGCGTGAGAGCCCCGGCGTCACGCGCCCGAGGTACTCGAGCGTGCGCACGACGCCAATGAGGCCGTGCCCGCACATCCCCAGGTACGTGCCGTTATTGAAGAAGATGATCCCGGCCACCGCACCTGCCGTGACCGGCGG
>DASURJ010000087.1:0-17300 GCA_036280115.1 Gemmatimonadaceae bacterium | reverse complement strand
TGGCCGGCAATCGCGCAGGGCGATGACATGCTGATCCTCGCGCCCACCGGCACCGGGAAGACGCTGGCGGCGTTCCTCTGGGAGCTCAACGCGCTGATCACGGACGGGTTGGAGGCGCCGCTGGCCAACGCGGTGCACCTGCTGTACGTGTCGCCGCTCAAGGCGCTGAACAACGACATCCAGCGCAACCTCGAGCGCCCACTCGCCGAGCTGCGGGCGCGCTTCACCGAGGCCGGGCACGAGTTCCCCGACATCCGCGTTGCCGTGCGGACAGGCGATACGCCCGCGTCCGCACGTGCCCGGATGATGCGCACGACCCCGCACATCCTGATCACGACGCCGGAGTCGCTGCACATCCTGCTCACGAGCGTTCGCGGGCGGGGGATGTTCAGCGCCCTCAGGGCCGTGATCGTGGACGAGATTCACGCCGTCGCCGGCACGAAGCGTGGCGTGCACCTCGCCGTGACGCTCGAGCGCCTCGAGCATCTCGTGGGGCGGCCGCTGCAGCGCATCGGCCTCTCGGCCACGCAGCGTCCGCTCGACGAGATCGCGCGATTCCTCGTCGGGGCGCGCGAATGCCGCATCGTGGACTGCGGGCTCGTGAAGCGCACCGAAACCACGATCGTTTCGCCAGTCCCTGACCTCGGCGACGTGGGCGGCTCGGTCTGGACCTCGGTCGCCCCGCTCGTGCTCGACCGCATTCGGGCATCGCGCACGACCCTCGTGTTCGTGAACAATCGTGGGCAGGCCGAGCGCATGGCCGCGCGGGTGAACGCGCTCGCCCTCGAGGAGGTCGCGCTGCCATACCACGGCTCGCTCTCCCGCGAGCGCCGGCTACTCCTCGAGCAGCGCCTCAAGGCAGGGGAGCTCAAGGCACTCGTGAGCACGAGTTCCCTCGAGCTGGGCATCGACATCGGGTCGGTGGACCTCGTGATCCAGCTCCAGAGTCCCAAGCGCGTCGCGAATGGGCTCCAGCGCGTCGGCCGGGCCGGTCACACGTTAGGTGCCGTGAGCAGAGGCATCTTCGTGCCGACGTTCCTCGACGATGCCATGGAGCTCACCGGGATCGTCCAGGCCATGCGCGACGGGGATGTGGAGCCGACGCGCGTCGTCCACAACGCGCTCGACGTGCTCGCGCAGGTCGTCGTCGCCGCGGTGTCGGTGGACGAGTGGACGTCGGCCGACCTGTTCGCCCTCGTGCGCCGCGCATACCCGTACCATTCCCTTACGCGCGAAGCGTTCGACGAGGTGCTCGCGATGCTCGCGGGGAAGTACCCCTCGGACCTCGCCGCCGAGCTGGCCCAGCGCATCTCCTGGGACCGCGTGACCGACCGGCTGACGGGCTCGCGCGCGAGTCGCATGACCGCCGTGATCTCGGGCGGAACCATCCCGGACCGCGGGCTGTACACCGTCAACCTCCCCGACCGTACGCGCCTCGGCGAGCTCGATGAGGAGTTCGTGCACGAGTCCCGCGTGGGCGACGTGTTTCAGCTCGGCTCCAGTACCTGGCGGATCGCGGCGATCGAGCACGATCGCGTGATCGTGACACCGGCGCCGGGCGCGCCGGCACGGATGCCGTTCTGGCACGGCGAGTACATGGCGCGCTCGTTCCATCTGACGGGCCGCCTGGGCGAGCTTCGCCGCACGCTGGCCGGAATCGACCCTGACGACGACGCATCGCTCGACGCGATCGCCGAACGCTACTCGGCGGACCGCGCGACCGTCGAGTCGCTGGTCGGCTACGTGCGCGAGCAGCGAGCGGTGTGCGGCGTCGTCCCCGACGACCGCCAGCTCGTGCTCGAGCACTTCCGCGACGAGGTGGGTGCCGTGCGCATGGTCCTGCACGCCCCATTCGGCGGACGCGTGAACGCGCCGTGGGGAATGGCATTGGCGCAGCGCGTGAGGGAATCGCTGGAGAACAGAATGGGAACCGGGAGCCTGGAACCGGGGACCGGGGTTCCGAGCAGAGAGGCTCGAAGGCTGAGCGGTTCAGGTTCCCGATTCCCCGTTCCCGGTTCCCTGGACGTTCAGGTTCAGACCACCGACGATGGAATAATGCTCCGCCTCCCCAACCTCGGCGGCAGTCCACCGGTGGATGCCCTGCTCGCGTTGCAGCCTAACGAGGCCGAGCGGCGTGTGATCGACGAGGTCGGGAGTACGTCGCTCTTCGGCGCGCGGTTTCGAATGAACGCGGCCCGCGCGCTGCTCCTGCCGCGCGGTAACCCGCGACGACGCATGCCGCTGTGGCTGCAGCGACTCCGGTCACTCGACCTGCTGCAGACCGTGCAGAACTTTCCGTCATTTCCGATCCTCGTCGAAACGTATCGCGACGTGCTGCAGGACGCGTTCGACATGGCGGCGCTGTCGGCCGTGCTTCGGGACCTCCGCGACGGCGCCATCCGCGTGCACGTCGTCGAAGTAGAGCGGCCGTCGCCATTCGCGGCCTCGCTCCAGTTCGGCTTCGTCATGGACTGGCTCTACGTCGATGACACGCCCCGTGCCGAGCAGCGAGCCGCGTATCTGGCGCTCGATCGCGCACTGCTCGACGAAGTGATGGGTGCCGAAGGAGCCGATGCCGATACCGACGAGGCAATCGCCGAGGTACTTGCGATTCGCCGCGGCACGGTGACCAGTCGCCGGGCTCGGAACGCCGACGAGCTCGCGGCGCTGATCGATCGAGCAGGCGACGTCACCGTCGAGGAGGCGCGTGCACGCATAGCGGAACCGGAGCGCTGGCATCGCGGCGACCCGCTCGCCGAGCTGCTCGACCAGCGTCGCGTCATCAGCGTCGATGTCCCATCGGCGACAGGCGTGTCGGCTCGCCTTCTTCTCACCGAGACGTACAGTCGTTATGCGGCGGCATTTGGCGAGGAATGGGGTCGAACCGTGCGCACTGGTACGGAGCTGGTGGACGCTCCCGCGTCCGGCATCATTCCGGCCGAGCTGCGCCAGCCCACGCTCAGCCGCTCGGCGGCACGGCGTGAGATTCTCGCCCGGTGGCTCGCGCTCGCGGGCCCGGTGTCCGTGGGCGAAGCGCGATCGCGCTATGATTTCGACGAGCGCTGGATCGCCGACCGCTTCGAGGAATGGCAGCGCGAGGGCAAGCTCGTGCGCGGCTTCTTTGGCGGAGACCGCGCGGTGCCGAGATGGTGCTCGCGCCGAGTCCTGGAGCATGCAAGGCGTCGCGCGCTCGCGCGGGCGAGAAGTCAGGTCGCGGCCGTGGGGCTCGCCGACTACGTCGCATTCCTTCAGCGCTGGCAGCACCTCGACCCGCGTGACCGGTTGAGTGGCGCTGAGGGCGTCGCCGTCGCCATTCGGCAGCTCGCGGGGCTCGAGCGGCCGGCCGCCGGGTGGGAGCGTGACTACCTGCCGGCCCGCGTCCGGCCCTATGACGCCGGCGGACTCACGCAGCTCACGCAATCGGGCGCAGTCGTGTGGGTCGGCGGCAGCACCGGTCGCGAGGACGCCGAGGGGCGCGCGCTGGCTTCCGTACGCTTCATCGAGCGTGGTACGGGCGCTCGCTGGATCGCTCCGAACGCTGCACTGGACGACCCCACACCTGCGCGGGAAAGTGGAGGCGCCCCACCCCAGGATGCAGGTGCGACGAACCGCACTCCGGCGAACGACTCGGCAGCGCTCGTTCTGAGGGCCCTTCGAGAACAGGGGGCGTCCTTCCTCAGCGACCTTCAGGCCGCCACCGGCCTAACGACGCTTGCGCTGCGCGATGCGCTACGCGAGCTCGCCGCGGGCGGTTTCGTGACGAACGACAGCGCTGAAGCGCTCCGAGAGGTCATTCGGTTCCGGCCGCTCCTGCCGGGTCGTCGGCGCGACGATCCCGATCCCACGCGTTGGCTCCCTGCCGACTTCACTCCGACCCCCGGTCGGCCCGTCGTACAGCGGCGTCCGAATCTGCGCCGACTTCCGAAATGGCGTCGCCCCGATCTGCCCGGTGGACGCGACGGGTGGGTGGGACGATGGTCCCTCGTGCGAACGCCGGGGATACTCGGTCGGGATGAGGACGACGACGTGCGGGCCGAGGCGATCGCGCGGCAGTGGCTCGACCGCTACGGCATCGTCACGCGCGACTGGTGGCGGCGTGAGCGGCCGCTCGTGTCGTGGCGGTCGATCTATCGCGAGCTACGACGCCTCGAGATGCGCGGCGAGGTACGTCGCGGTTACTTCGTTCGCGGGCTCGCCGGCGCGCAGTTTGCGCCCGCCGCGGCCGTCGATGCACTCCGTGGCGCTGCGTCCGACTCCGAAATGCCGCTCGTGACGATGGCGGCGAGCGACCCCGCGAACGCGTATGCGTTACCGCTGCCGGTCGCTGACGACGAGCGTCCGCAGCTCGCGCGTCCGCGCGGTCGCGGCGCACTGCTGGTGACGCGACGCGGGCGCGTGGTGATCGCGGCCGAGGCCCGCGGGCGCCGCGTGAACATTGCGGCCGATGCGACGCCCGATGTCGTTGCGGCCGGAGTCGCGTCGCTCATCGAGCACCTCACGCTTCCGGTGCTTGGCGGCCGCCGGCGCGACCTCGAAGTGGAGACGATCGACGGCGCGGCAGCGACGCGGAGCCCTCACGCGGAGGCGTTTACAGCGCTTGGCTTCCGCCGCGATGGCCTGAAGCTGCGGAAGCCGGCCGACTTCCTGGGGAGCAGGTGACATCCGCGTGGGGCCTGGCAGCCAGCTGCCCGCCGCTGTCAGGAGCCTTCCAGCTCGGAGCTGCAGCTAGCAGCCTTCCTGCCACCAGCTGGCCTTCCAGCTCCCAGCTGGCCTTCCAGCTGGCAGCGTCTTACCGCACGACCAACAAGCGCCGCGCCTCCACAATGACTGGCAACCCGCGCACGACGCACATGATGACCGTCACGTACACGCTGACGTACGCGAGCCAGGTGACAACGGGCCCGATGTGTCTGAACAACCCCGGCGCGAACGCGAGGATCAGCAGCGAGAACGCGAGCGTCTTCGCGGCGCCGTACAACGCTCGGCTCAACCGCGAGCTGACGAGCAGGACGCCGAGCCGGGACCGCATCATCGTGGTCGTGCCAAACGCGGTCATCCCGCGCTCGAGGGCGAGTGCGCGAATGCCGTCCACGAGAATCCCGCGCGCGGACACGAGAATCGCGACCCAGAGCGGCACCCAGCCGAGCTTCGCGAACACGATCCAGTACGACATCTCCACGACGCGATCGCCGAGGATGTCCACGACGGCCCCGAGTTTCGACGCCTCGTTGCGCCGCCTGGCGACGTAGCCGTCGAGCGCATCCATCCAGATGAGCAGCACCGTCAGGGCGAACGCCGCGACGTACATCCATTTCGTTCGGACGTGTAGCATCGCCACGACCGCGAACGACAGCAGCGTGCGGATGAGCGTGATGTAGTTCGCCATACGCGACTCTCTCGGACGGAATGGTCCGGAATGCAATACTGTCCGGCTCGTCCCAAAGTTCCGATAATGCGTTGGTCGCTGTTAGCTGGCACTGGTTGCTGCGGGGCTTTAAAGGCGGAACCCTCGGGAAGCCCATGTCCATTAGGGAGGCCTCGCGAGGGTTCTCGCTTTTCACCCTGCAGCAACCAGTTCCAGCTAACAGCGACCAGCGTAGTCCTCGCGGTTTACTCGCTGCGCAACGCGACCAAGGGATCGACCCGACTTGCCCGGAGCGCCGGAATGAGCGCTGCCGTCCCCGCCACCGAGGTCAGGATCAGCGCCACGATACCGAACACTGCCGGATCCGTCGTGCTCACCCCGAACACGAGCCGCTCGAGCGCGCGCGTCGCCAGCACGGCGCCGATCGACCCGATGACGATGCCCGTCAACGCGAGCATCATCCCCTTGCCGACGACGAGACCGAGGACGTTGGCACGCTGCGCACCGAGCGCCATGCGGACCCCGATCTCACTCGTCCGCTGCGCGACCGTGAACGACAGCACGCCGTAGATCCCGATCGCGGCGAGGAGCAGCGCGACGACGGCGAAGAGCGAGAGCAGCGCGGTGTTGAACCGCGAATCGGCGACCGTGTCGCCAAGCACCTCGTCCATCGTCTGCACGATCTCGAGCGGCAGGTCGCGGTCCATCGCCCACACGATCTGACGCAACGTTGGGATGAACGCCTTCGGGTCGTTCCGTGTGCGGACGAGCACCCAGTTGTCGTTCATCGTGAACTGCGAGAGCGAGAAGTAGGTCGCGGGATCGGCGCTCGCGCGCGGGCCGTTGAAGCGCTCGTCCGCCGCGACGCCAACGATCTCGTACTGCGCCGGCATGCCCGGCCACCACGCGACGCGGTTGATCCGCCGCCCGATGGGGTCCTCGTTAGGGAAGTGCACGCGCGCGAACGACTCGTTGATCACGACCACGCCCGGGGCCCCGAATCGATCCGACTCCTGGATCTCGCGCCCGCGCAGGATCTTCGCGCCCACCGCCCGGAAGTACCCCGGCACGACGGGTCGGATGCTCGCCTCGGGCTCCTGTCCGGCCGGTGGGGGGTCGCGTCCGTCGATCGTGAAACTCGACGTCCATCCGGGCGCGAGCGGGTGCTGCATCGCGATCGCCACAGACTGCACCTCGGGCCGCGCCGCCAGGCGGTTCTGGAGGTCGGCGTAGAACGCTCGCACACGATCACCGTCGGCGTAGCCCGCATAACGAGATTGCGGTAGCTGCACCTGCACCACGAGCATGCGGTCGGGGATGAACCCCGGATCCACCTGCTGCATCTTCCAGAAGCTCTTGACGAGCAGCGCTGCGCCTACCACGAGCACGACGGCGAGCGCCACTTCCGACACCACGAGCGCCTGCCGCAGACCGCGTCGTGCCGTTCCGCCGCGCGTCCCGCGTCCACCTTCGCGAAGTGCCGCGATCGGCACGCCCCGCGACATCTGCAACGCCGGCAGCACGCCGAACAGAATGGCGGTCACCACAGCGAGCAAGAGCACGAACAGGAGCACAGTCGGGTCGATGCCGATCTCCTCCGCGCGCGGGATCGTGCGCGGGGCCCGGGCCACGAGGAGCTTGCTCCCGTAATACGCGACCACGATGCCGAGCGCCGCACCGAGTGCGGTGACGACGAAGCTCTCGGTGAGGAACTGGCGCGCGAGCCGGCCGCGAGCAGCGCCGAGCGCCGTTCGTACCGCCACCTCTCGCGTGCGTGCGGCGGCGCGCGCCAGGAAGAGGTTCGCGACGTTGACGCACACGAGGAGGAGGACGAGCCCCACGGACCCGAGGAGCACGAGGAGCGAAGGGCGCACGTCGCCGACAATGGCTTCGGCCATGGCCTCGACGCGGGCGCCGCGCTTCGCGTTCAGCGCCGGGTACTCGGTCTCGAGCTGACGCGCGATCGCGGCCATCTCGCGATCGGCCGTCGCGATGGTCACGCCCGGCGCGAGTCGGCCGAACACTGCATACGAGTGCTGGCCGCGCGACTGCGGCGTGTTTGGTGCGGCAGCGGGGTACCACAGCTGCGACGCTTGCGGGAAATGAAACCGTGGTGGCATGACGCCGACGATCGTTGCCTGGCGCCCGTTCACGGCGATCGTCGAGCCCACGACGTTCGCGTTGCCGTCGAGGCGTTGCCGCCAGAACGCGTCACTCACGATGACGACGGGTTCCGCGCCCGGCCGGTCCTCTTCGGCGAGAAAGCCCCGCCCGAGCGCCGGGGTGACGCCGAGCGTGGCGAACGCGTTGAACGTGGTGGGCGAGCCGGAGACGATCGCGGGCTCGAACGACTTCCCGGTGACTGTCGTCTGCTGAACCGACACCGCGGCGAGGTGACTGAACGACCTGGACCGGTCGCGGAAATCGACGTAATCGGGGTACGAGCTCGACGATCCCACCTTCGCCGAGTCGCCGTCGGTGGGTGTGCCGAACACGAACACGAGTCGATCGGGGTCCGTGTACGGCAGGGGCCGCAGCAGCACGGCGTTGACGACGCTGAAGATGGCGGCGTTCGCGCCGATGCCTAACGCGAGTGTGAGGACGACGACCGCGGTGAAGCCCGGCCACCGCGTGAGCGTGCGCAGTGCGTACCGCAGGTCCTGAGAGAGCATCGAATCGCCTCCGTATCGGCGTCGAAACCAGAATGCATCGGTGAAGGAACCCAGTGCGCGCATCACGAGGGACGCGCGGGCGACGAGGGACAGTCCGGGCCCGCGGCGCACGCCCCACGCGTAGGCGAGCTCGCCGATCCACTCGGCGCGCCACTCCCCGCGCCGGTCCGCGGGCACGATTGCCGCGCCCGCCGCAACCACGCGCCACCCGGGCGGACGCTGTTCCGCGTCGTTGCGGCTCGCGCGCCGACCCGGCGTCGGACCCGTGTCAGGCACGTTCGCCGCGTGAGTCACGCAGGACGCGGGTCGGAAGAGGGTTCCGCGGTCGCGAAGGCGCGTACAAGAGTCGGGTAGCGATCGGTGGCGTCCCGGACCGCCTGCGCGCCACTTCCGGTGACCGTGTAATAGCGCCGCGGTGGGCGCTGCTCCTCGCGCGCGGTTTCGACCTCCTCCCACCGCGACCGGAGAAGCCCGGCCTCCTCGAGCCGCCGGAGCACCGGATAGACCGTACCACTCGGCAACCCGGTGGCGTCGGAGATATCGAAACCGTACCGGTAGTTACGTGACACGGCCATGAGCACCATGGCGGTGGGCAGCGTCAATCGGGGCGAGGGCGGCACTGTTGGATTGGGACGGTAGGGTGCCTATGTAAAACTCTACATAGGTAGAGTTCACCCGGGGCCGGCTACCGTCAAGCGCCGCCGGGATAGCCGGAGGATACCAGGGACGAGTCGGTCCGTGCGGCGGTCGGACCCACGACCGCGGCAAATCGATGCCGTATCGCGAGAGACGGTGCGCTATAATCACCCCCCGGCGCGAGCGTGCCCGATGCCTGCGGGGCGGGGTCGCCTCGCCATCCCCTCAAACTCCACCGCCCGCGTGCGGTTGGTGCCGACAATGAAGAAGATCCGGTTGACCCCGACACAGCAGAACGCATTCGACACCCTCACGGCGGCCGCGTCGACCGCCGGAATCGTGGAGCTCCGTTGTGTTTCCGGGATGGGACGCACCACCATGCTTCGTGAGCTGCACACGGCACGTGGTGGTGCTTTTCTGGGCGCCGGATCGATCTTGGAGGCAATGGAGCAGGCACACCCGCTCGCGCTCGAGGAGGCGATTTACCGCCGCCTCCTCGCCGAGCTGTCGAAGCACGACACGGTGATTCTCGACGACGTCCAGCTGCTCAACTACGTCATTGTCGCGTGTGGCTCGTACCCGCGCGGACAGTACTTCATGACGACCCTCGCGGCGCTCGCCGACTACTGCGATGCGAACGGGAAGCACCTCGTGCTCGGTGCCGACATGCTCACGCTCCCCTTGGACGTCGTCGAATCCAAGGGGCGAGTCGTGTACCTCGAGATGTTCGACGTCGCTGATTACGAGGCTATCGGGCGCGGTATCCTGGGGAACCAGCGCGCAGCGGAGATCGAGTTCGCGAAGGTGTTCCGCTTTGCGCGGCGCCTTACGGCGCGGCAGCTCGATCGCACCTTCGAGTCGCTCGCCAGCGCGCCGACCCTCGACACCGACCGGGTGATCGACGAACTGCGATCGCAACAGCTCGCGAGCAACGTGGACATCGGGGAGGTGCAGGAAGTCGAGTTGAAGGACCTGAAGGGCATCGACGACGTGATCGCGGCGCTCGAGGCCCATATCATCATTCCACTCGAGCGGGTCGAGCTGGCGGGAGAGCTCGATCTCAAGCCGAAGCGCGGCGTCCTTCTCGCCGGTCCGCCGGGGACCGGCAAGACGTCCATCGGTCGCGCCCTCGCGCGGCGCCTGCGCGGGAAGTTCTTCCTGATCGACGGTACCTTCATCCACGGCTCACAGCACTTCTACGGCAGGGTCCATCAGGTCTTCGAGGCAGCAAAAGCCAACGCGCCCGGTATCATCTTCATCGACGACAGCGACGTGATCTTCGAGAGCGGCGGCGAAGCAGGCCTCTATCGCTATCTGCTGACGATGCTGGACGGTCTTGAGAGCGAGAGCGCCGGTCGCATCTGCGTAATGATGACGGCCATGGACGTCGGCAATCTGCCGCCGGCGCTCGTCCGGTCTGGCCGGATCGAGCTCTGGCTCGAGACCCGATACCCGGACCTCGTCGCTCGTCGGGCAATCCTCGCCGATCGGATCGCGGGCCTGCCCAAACCGCTCGGCGGGGTTCCGCTGGATCCTCTCGCGGAGGCTACCGACGGATTGTCTGGGGCGGACCTCAAGCGCGTCGTGGAAGACGCGAAGGTGCTGTTCGTCTATGACCGTGCGCGTGACGTCCCGGTGCGTGCGGCGCTCGACTACTTCATGGAGGCGGCTGAAACCGTTCGGGCCAACCGGGAGCGGTACGCCGAAGCGGAGGCACGCGCTCGGTCGAATCGACCGAATCGGCCGCCGATTTTCGACGTTCCGGCCGGCGCCTTCATGGCGTCGGGATTGGTGGAGATGGGATTGGATACCCTGGAGCAAGGGATGGCCAGCGGAGGTTGACCCGTCGCGCTCGCGGCCTACATTGGACCCTTTCGACCCACCGGGCGCGGATAGTTGCCCGGCGGGTCGCCGGTGTGCGCGTACGCGGCGCCGGTCTCGAGCGAGCCCTGGGGAGCTTTCGTGGCGAACGACAAAGTCTGCCCGCAGTGCGGCACGCGCTACGAGGCGGACCACATGTTCTGCTTCCTCGATGGCGCCGCGCTGATCCAGGCCCAGAACTCGACGGATCTCGTCGGGTCGATCATCGCCGACCGATACCGCGTGGTGTCCAAGATCGGCGACGGCGGGATGGGGCAGGTCTACCTGGCCGAGCACGTGCGGATGAAGCGGCGGTGCGCGGTCAAGATCATGCGCCCGCAGCTCATGAGCGACCCGGTCGCCGTCGTTCGCTTCAACCGCGAGGCCGAGAACGCGAGCCAGATCTCTCACCCGAACGTCTGCGCCGTCTACGACTTCGGTGAGACCCCGGCGGGGCTGATCTACCTCGCCATGGAGTACATCGACGGCGAACCGCTGTCGACGATCCTCGAGCGCGAGGAGGCGCTCATCCCGGTCCGCGCGGCGGACGTCATCTCGCAGACGGCCGACGCCCTCAGCGCCGCGCACGGACTCGGGATCCTGCATCGCGATCTCAAGCCCGATAACATCATGATCGCGAAGTCGCGGGCCGGGACCGACCACGTGAAGATCGTGGACTTCGGGATCGCCCGCGTCATGTCCAAGGAGTCGCAGCAGCTCACGTCTACCGGCATCGCTGTCGGCACGCCGGAGTACATGAGCCCCGAGCAGTTCGCCGGCGACACGCTCGATGCCCGTACCGACATCTACTCGCTCGCGCTCGTCGCGTACCACGTCGTCACGGGCACGCACGCGTTCGGGTCCGGCACCACCACCGACCACCTGCTCGCCCGGCTCACGCAGCCACCGCGGCGTCTGTCAGCGGTGAAGGCCGATGTCGATTGGCCCGAGTCGATGCAACGCGTGTTCGACAAGGCGCTGTCGGCCGATCCATCGCAGCGTTACTCCGACGTGCTCGATTTCGCGCGTGACTTCACGGATTCCGTGGCGGAGCTGCCCGTCACGACGACCGAGGAGCATTACCTGAGCGCGATCGCGACGCGGCGTCTCACGCCGCCACGCACGTTCACACCCGCGCGCGGCGTGCCGACGATGGAGGTGTCCACGTCGGGGACGGGGAGCGCCGCCGACGCATCGGAGACGGCGACCGCGGGCGCGTGGGAGGATTCGTCCCCGGCAGTCGCGGTCACCACGCCGTCCGGCGAACGTCCAACGCAGGAAATCACGCCTCTCGCCCGTGAGGGTGTTGGCGCGGAGACGACGCGCGACCGCGACACGCCCCCTCCGCACCCCCCGGCCACCGCTGGAGATGTTGCGGGCGCCGACGGCGAGGAGCCGACGGTCACGATCCCGGCGATGGAAAGCGAGCGACCGGCGCCGAAGCGTCGGACGGGCGTGCTCGTTGGCGCCGGCCTGCTCGTGGCCACTGCGGCCGTCGCGGCGGCTGTCGCGTTGCGGCCCGGCCCGACGACCACGGCCCAGGTTGCCCCCGAGCCCGCACTGCCCAACGCCGACTCCCTGGCCGCGGCGGCGCCGCCCGCGGAGTCGCTGGCCACGGTCGCGCCGCCGGCCGCGCCCGCGCTGGCGCTCGATTCGGCGGTGATGCGGATGCGCGACGGCGTCGTTGGCGTGATATCGGCCGAGGGGCGGGGGACGGGCTTTCTTGCCGACACGACGCGCGGGACGGCGCTCGTCGTGACGTCCGCCTCGTTCGTGCCGAGAGACAGCATTGTCGACGTGCAGGTCGACGGGTCGACTCGGCTTCGGGGCCGCGTTGCCGCCGCGGACCGGTCGGCGGGGATCGCGGTGGTGGCCGTGGCGCTTCGGCCGTGGTCCGGGTACCGCGTGCTCCCCATCGGCGCGGACACGTCGCTCAAGGGCGGCGATTCGCTCGCGGCGTTAGGCTCGGCGTTCGTGGGGCCGTCGGTGAAGCGCGGGGTCGCGCGGGAATCGGAGCAGGGCCGCGCGCGGCCCAGTGTTTCCGTGGTTCGCGCCGACGCCGGGCGTCCGGTGGTATCCGCCACCTCGGCGGTGGTGGCCGTCGCGACCGTGCGCGGGAACCAGTCCACGTACGCGCTCGCCTCGGCGGTGGACGCGACGCTCCGCGCGGCCAGGGGACGCGTCGGCCGCGACGATTTCCCGGCGCCTAACGCTACCGTGCTTCCGGCCTGGCCCATGCCGGCCTACCCCGCGGCCCGCGTGCGCGAGGCGAGCCGGCGCGATTCGATCGATACCGCGCCCTATCGCGCGGCGGCGAACGGCTTCCGCGTCTTCGCGATGACTCCGCCCGTCCTGGCGTGGCGCGACTCCGCCATCGCCCGCACGCGCGCGTACTGGGACTCGCCGTTCCAGTTGAACAAATATCCGTACGAGCGCATCGACCCCATTCAGGCGTGGTCGGGCTTCCGCGCCACGGTGGCCGAGCGTCGTCCGGTGATCGTGCTCAGCGTGGTTCCGGACGGCGTCCCGGAGTTGCAGTACCGCCGGTTTCCCGACGTGAGCGATCAGCGCTCCGACCGGGTGGACGTGCGCTCGGCGCGGTTGATCAGAAACGGTGAGACGATCCTGCCGCTCGACTCGACTCGGTTTCCCGCGGTGGTCAACCCGAAGGATTACCGGGACCGCGGACGCCCGGTCCGCGATGAGCGTCTCTTCGTGTTCCGTCTCGACGCCCTCGCACAAACGGGAGCGTACTCGGTGGAGATCGTCCCGAGCTCCGGCCGCGCGGTCAACCTGGTACTCCCGCAAGCGCTGCTCGACGCGGTTCGGCAGGACGCGGGCCAGTGGCGTCCAGCGCGCTGATACCGCGCGCCGTCATTGCGAGCCGGATGCCCGCGACAGCGGGCGATGAGGAATCCTCGACTTCCTGGTGGAAGGGTGGCCCCTACTAAGGGAATGAGGGATGAGCGACATCGTTCTCGTCACTCGCCCTCCGCCGTTTGCACTTCGCCGTTCGCACTTCGCCGTTCGCACTTCGCCGTTCGCACTTCGCCTTTTGCACTTCGCCTTTTGCACTTCGCCTTTTGCACTTCGCCTTTTGCACTTCGCCGTTCGCACTTCACCTTAATCGATTCGTTAGGACTCCGCCCCCTTGCGGAGCGCCGCCGAGGCGACGCGCGCAGATTCGGCCAGAACCGCCGCCCCCACGAAGATGCTCTCCTCGGCCGCCGTGAACCGCGGCGAGTGAGCAGCCAGCCGCGCGCCACCTTCCTCCCGCGCACCAATGCGCATGAAGCAGCCGGGGATCCGCTCGAGATAGAACGCAAAGTCCTCGCCGCCCATGTTTGTCACGCCGAAGGGAACCACCGCACGCTCGCCGAGGAGGGCCATGACGGCGTGCCGAGCCCACCTCGCCGGGCCGGGGGGGTTCACGATGGGCGGCGTGCCCCAATGCACGACGACGCGCGCACTGAGCCGATACGCGGCAGCGACGGACTCGGCGAGACGCCGCACCTCATCGCCGATGGCCGTCCGCGTCTCCGGCGTCGTGGCACGCAGCGTCCCGGTGAGCACCGCTGTCTCCGGGATGACGTTAGGCGCCGTGCCCGCGTGCAGCGTCCCGACCGTGACGACGGCGGCCGCGGCCGGGTCGAGTCGCCGCGAGACGATCGTCTGCAATGCGCCCACGAGTGCCGCCGCGCCCACGATGGGGTCCGCGGATTCATGCGGGCGCGCTCCGTGCGCTCCCGTTCCGGTGAGCTCGATCTCGAACGAGTCCGCCGATGCCGCGAGCGGGCCCGCTTCGGCAACGACCTCTCCGACCGCGAAGCGGCGATCGACGTGGCCGCCGAAGATCGCACGCGCGTCTTCGAGCGCTCCTGTCTCGAGAATCGCCTTCGCTCCCTCGCCAACCTCCTCGGCCGGCTGGAGCACGACCAGCACATCCCCCGTTGCCGGGGATCGCGCCAGCAGGAGCGCTGCGCCGATGGCCCAGGTGGCGTGAATGTCGTGACCGCACGCATGCATCACGCCGGGCGTGGCGGACGCGAATGGAAGGCCCGTCGCCTCGTCGATGGGCAGGGCATCGATGTCACCGCGAACGGCGACGACCGGTGCGGCGCGGTCGCGTCCCGCGAAGCGCGCCACCACGCCCGTGCGCGCAGGGCGGGTGATCTCCACTGCACCCAGCGACGCGAGCACGTCGGCGAGTCGCCTGGCCGTCCGTTCCTCCTGCCATGAGAGCTCCGGGTGTCGATGCAGATCGCGCCGCAGCTCGATGAGGCGCGTCACGTCCTCGCCGGTGAAGACGGGCCGCAACGCCGGAAGGAGCACCCGCGCGGCGTCCGTCACGACGCGCGCCCCACGAGCTGGGAGCGCACGGTGAGATCCTCGATACGGTTCGTGTCGATGCTCACGCCAATGCCGGGCGCGTCGAGCGGGACACGCACCATCCCGTGGCTGTCCATCGTCCACTCGGGCGTCACGATGTCGCGCTCCCAGTACCGCGCGCTCGGGGACACATCGCCAGGCTTGGTGAAGTTGGGCAACGACGCCAGCGCCACGTTGTACGCGCGCCCGACACCGCTCTCGAGCATCCCGCCGCACCACACCGGGATCCCCTGCTGCTCGCAGAAGTCGTGGATGGCGAGCGACGGGCCGAATCCGCCGACCCGTCCCGGCTTGATGTTGACGACGCGCCCGCTGCCTAACGTATGCATGTCGATCGCGCGGTCGAGCGACGTGATCGACTCGTCGAGGCACACCGGCGTCTCCAGCCGTCGCTGGAGCTCCGCGTGGCGGACGAGGTCATCGTGCGCGAGCGGCTGCTCGATCATCATGAGGTCGAGCGCATCCAGCTCGGCCAGTCGCGCGGCATCGTCGATCGAGTAGGCATTGTTCGCGTCGGCCATGAGGGGGGCCTCCGGACCGAGTGCCTCGCGTGCCGCTCGCACGAACTCGACGTCGGCGCCCGGCATGATCTTGATCTTCACCTTGCGATAGCCGAGGGCGAGCGCCGAGCTCGCCTTGTCCACGAGCGCGGCAGGCGACTGCTGGATGCCGAGCGAGATCCCGGTCGCGATGGATGGGCGCGTGCCGCCGATCAGCCGCGCGAGCGGAACACCATCGCGCTCCGCCGCAATTGCCCAGATGCCCATCTCCACCGCGGCCTTCGCCATGTTGTGGCCGCGAAAGTCCTTCTCGAGCACCGCGTGCACGTCGCCCGGGTGGCGGAACGTCACGCCGAGAACGCGAGGCGCGACCCACTGGGTGATGGCGAGCCACGCCGTGTCGATCGTCTCCGGCGAATAGTTCGGCGCTTCGCCCGCCACGCACTCGCTCCACGTGCGCGCGCCACTGGCATCCGTCAGCTCGAGCAGCAGGATACGGCGGTCCGTCACGACCCCCGAGGAGATCCGGAAGGGCTCACGGAGCGGCAGGCGAATCTCACGCAGCCGAATTTCGGAGATCTGAATCATCCGTCGATGGTCGGAGTAAGCTGGAGCTCGTAGGTGGGGAGCGACGACGCGTCACCGCGCTCGAATCGGGCAACGCGATAGCCGCGATCGAGGTAATGAAGAAACGCATCCCGCGTTGCGAGGCGCCACGCGAGCGCCGTGTCGGCACCGAGCGCGTGCACCAGCTCGATGTCGTGCGGGATCTGAATGCGGACGCGGGGGCCACCGGGCAGCGGATCGATCAACCCGACGTGGTCGCCCGACGCGACGTTCACGACCGGCGCGTCCGAGCGCGCGTTCGCCGCCGGCCCGCCCCCGTTCGCCGGCGCGTGGCGCGGGGCAGTGAGGTCCCACTCGGCGATGAACCGGTCGGTGGGCAGGCCACCGGCCAGAGCGCTGCCTGTGTTCGTCCCGTACAGGTTCGGCACGTACTCCGCGATGCCCGCGCCCAGGCGATTGAGGTTGAAGTGCGCGTTGCGCGCGACGAGTGGGTCGAACGTCCAGAGCATCGTCTCGACGCCAAGGGCGCGGACGAGATCGCGCTGGTAGTACTTGAGCCGGTCGCCGAGGTGTCGGCCGCGCGCGTCCTCGCGGACCGCGAGCATGTCCGACCAGTGCACGAGCCGTCCGTCGCGGACGCCGGTGAGGCCGAAGACGAAGCCGAGCAGGCGGCCCGATTCCTCGAAAGCGCCGGCACTCACGCCGCCGACTTTCTGCGCGACGCGGAGGATGGCGGACGGCACCCGGTCGGTGAACCCGGGGCCCCAGATCTCGTCCTGGAGTGCGACGGCGTCCTCGTATTCGTCGATCGACTCGAGGCGGCGGAGCGTGATGCCGTCGGGTCCGGTGATGGGCGGCGGCTCGGGGGGAAGCTCTTGCGACCGGCCAGGGCGATTTGTAGATAGCGGCATATTTGTATACAATTTCGCCTCGAAGGATGCGCGCGCCGGGTGACTGGCGCAAGCGCACGAACCTCGTGTCTTGCATTCAGGATGATCATGCGCGCGATTCGGTTGCTCGCTGGGGTGGTGGTGTGCGGCTTCTCGATGGCATGTGCGTCGGCACCACGTGCGCCCGGCGTCGTGGATCGACCGTACGACCTCGTGATCGAGAACGGCCGCATCGTTGACGGCTCGGGCAACGCGTGGGTCTACGGCGACCTCGCGGTGCGTGGCGACCGCATCGTGCGCGTGTCGCGCGAGCGGCTGCCGCGGGAGCGCGCGGCGCGCGTGATCGACGCCGCGGGGCGCGTCGTCACGCCGGGGTTCATCGACCTGCATGCGCACCTCGACCCGCTGCTGCGGCAGTACC
>DASURJ010000086.1:0-15451 GCA_036280115.1 Gemmatimonadaceae bacterium | reverse complement strand
TGGGCGAGGTACGCGGTACCGAGCTCGAAGTACGGCGTCGCGAACGTATCGGCGCCGGATTCGCTGGCGCTGTGCATCAGCTTCGGTGTGTGCAGCTCGATGAACGAGTGCCGCGCCCAGTACTCCCGCATCGCCCGCTCGGCGGTGGTCTGCACCTCGAACACCAGCAGATTTTCCGAACGGCGAAGTCCGAGAAAACGCCAGTCGAGCTGCAGGTCGGGCGCCGACTGTTCATCGATCGGCAAGCCGGGCTCGGCGGCTCCAGCTATCTCGATGCTCGACACCAGCAGCTCGAGCCCGCCGGCTTTGACCGCCAGATTCTCGTTCACGGTGCCGCGAACGCGGACCGCCGAGCCCGGGGTCAACGATAGTGCCACCTGCTCGACGTCGCGGATGGGGTCGTTAGGTGAACGGTCGATGGTCGCCTGGACACGACCCGTCCGGTCGTGGACGACCACGAAGATCACGCGCTTGAGCACGCGAACCGCCGCGATGAAGCCGGCGATCGTGACCTCCGACTGCGCGGCGCCGGCGAGGGCGCCGATGGGAGTGCGTTCCATGTGAGCCTGGTCGAGAAAACAAAAGCGGCCCGTGGGTCATCCACGGGCCGTTGGGGATCGGTCGTCGCTGTCGCGGTGTCGTCCTACGATCGCGTGCGCGCCCGTCCCCACCCCGTGGCCAGGGTGGTGTCGCAATCGACGTCGGTGCGATTGAGGACGGCGGGGTGGCGCGGCATGAGTCGCAAGCTCGACAAATCGCTCCTGAACGTCAAGTCGAGAGCCTGTGCGCTTCGTCCCTGCCCTCTCGCGCCGGCACGCCCCGTGTTGTAGCTCTCTTGAGGCCGAGACGATCCCGTGGAGGACGACCGTGGCGCGGCGTGGGACCACCCTGCTCGTGGTAGGCGTTGGCTGCGGTCTCGCGGCCGTCGGCGCCTGTGACATCACGGGGCCGGACTCGCCGGCCGTATTCCTCACCCCTCCGAGCCTGACACTCGAGGATGGCCAGACGGCGAAGATCTCGGCGAAGCTCCGCAACCCACGGTCGCGAACCGTCATCTGGTCGTCGTCGAACCCGGGGGTCGCCACGGTGGACCCGACCGGGAAGGTAACGGGGATCATCAACGGCTCGGCGACGATCACCGCGAAGATGACGGACGATACGACGGTGACGGCGTCGGTCCCGGTGACGGTGTCGGGTCCCGCGGTGGCGATGATTGCGGTGAGTCCGGCGGCCGTGACGGTGCACGTCGGGCTGGCGTTCCGCATGGGAGTGCAGCTGCGCGCAGCCGATGGTCGGATCATTCGTGGTCGGCGGATCGCGTGGACGAGCCCGGACACGCGCATAGCCGAGGTCACCGCGCAGGGCATTGTGCGCGGCCGGGCGCCGGGCGGGCCGATCGAGCTCGTGGCGTCCGTCGAGGGGCGGACCGCCTCCACGCGCGTCCGCGTCGCCCACGCCGCCGAGCTGTGCCCGTTCATCACGCCCCTGGCGCTCGGCGAGCGGGCCGAAGGGCACCTCGCGTTAGGCGACTGCGAGTTCGCGCTCGACGATTCGTTCGTGGACGTCTATGAGCTGACGCTCGCGGAGCCGGGGTCCTTGCAGATCGACATGATGTCGAGCGAGGTGGACGCGTTCATCGGGTTGTTCAGCGGCGCGGGGTTCTTCCTCGCCGAAGATGACAACTCGGGCGGGGAGCGTAACGCCCGGCTCGTGACGCCGCCGCTCGAGGCCGGCGTCTATCGGGTGTGGGCGAATACGGCGACGGGGGCGAGCGCAGGGGCATACTCGCTCACGGTCGTTCGGCGATAGGCTGCGAGCTGGAAGGCCAGCTGGGGGCTGGCAGGCTGCTGGCTGCGGCTCCGAGCTGGAAGGCTACTGACATCGGCTGGGTGCTGGCTGCCCAGCTCGGAGCTCCCAGCGCGGCAGCCAGCCGCCAGCTGGCCTCCCAGCTCGCACGCGCAGTGCCCCTATTGTCTGTGACGAGCTGCAGCGCTCCCGCCGATGGGAGTGCGACGTCACCGCCCTCCGACTGTGTCGTGCGCGCAGAATCCGCAGTTTCACTCGGTCCGCACGCAGCCATCGTCGCGAGCATCGGGACGAGCAACGCCGTGAATCGGTGGTTCATTGAGCTTCTCTGCCAGTTTGAAACGGTTGACCGGCCGGTAGCGCCGCTTCCACGCGCTGCCGGCCGGTCGTCGTAGAGTGGTCGTGAGCTATCGTCCGCTGCGAGCACCGCGACGCGGATGGTCGCCGTGCGGGCCGCGCTCGCCGCGTGCGCCTCGCTCGCTGCGCTCCTTGAGCGCCGCCACGTTGGCGTCGAACCGTGTCTGCTGCTCTGCGGTGAGAACGCCGCGCAATGCAGCAATGTGCCGCTCGCGCTGCTGGGTCATCTGCGTTCGGAGCGCCGTCATCTTCACCCGCACCGTCGCGGTGTCGCCTTTCTCACGCGCTTCGCGCACCTCCTTTCTCACCGCGCTGAACTGCTCGCGGTTCTTCTGCATCTCCGCGCGCTGCGATTCACGCAGCGTCGCGAGCTGGGCCTTCTGCGCCTCGCTCAGTGTGATCCCCCGGAGCAACGCACCATCGGGACCGCCACGGCGACGCATGCCGCGGTCGCCGCGCTCACTCTTGTCGCCGCGCTCCGTTCGCTCGGGACGCGCGGTATCGGGACGCGTGGCCTGCGCCGCGACGACACCTGCCGTGCCGACGGTAAGGGCAAGGCCAAGGCCCATCCTGGTCATGATCTTTCGCATCGTGCTTCACCCCTGCTTGGAGTTTGTCGCCCACGCCGGCATGCGCTCGTTATGAGCGGGTCTGCCTTGGGGCGGTTCGCCTCACCCGGTGTTCTTACCGCCGAGTGCGCGTCATCATGGTTCGACGAGTGGTACCGGAGGGGATTTGTGCCGGTCCCCGAATTGGCACGAACGGCACGTGCGTGATGCGGATTGCATGGCGCCGATAGCGACCCTTCGAAGCCGCCGATCTAACCCTCGAGGCGTGGCGCCGTGGGCGCGCTCACGGATGTGCCCGGCAGCGGCATTTCGTGACACGCTCGTGCACTCCGTTACGGCGGAACGTCAGCGCCCGGTCGCGGATAGTTAAGATGGAATTCGATCCATAACGCTTGCCGGGCTATGGCTCCCTAACGGCCGTGCCCGGCAAGCGCACGAAAGGGGGCAAGCCATGATGCCGTTCATGAAGCCGTGGATGACATTGTCGTTCATCACGGCCATACTCGGCTGCGCCGGCGGTACGCCGGCTGAGGTCGAAGACGCACTGTTCGCTGTGAGCAGCGCGGTTCCCGATGTTCCGGGGGCCGTTGCGGAGATCAGCGGGTCCGTGCTCCTCGGGGAGGTCACGGAGAAGGGGCCTTATCCGGGCTTCGATACGAATCTCTACCCGGGCGATGACGCGATGCGCGCGTGGCGCGACCACGCGGGTTACCACTGGGTGGGCTACTACCTGCCCGCGCCGTGTCACAAGGACGGGTCGTGGCAGGGGAAGCGCGAGACGCTCGCATCGATGGGGTGGGGCCTCGCGGTCGTCTATGTCGGCCAGCAGACGTGGGGGCGCACGCCGAACCCTCGCGCGCGCGTGGCCTCGACGACGACGTGCTCGGCGAATCTCGTGAGCGCGGCACGCGGGCGCGTGGACGCCGATGACGCCATCGCGCGGACGCTCGCGGAGGGGTTCCCGGCGGGGACGGCAATCTTCCTGGACATCGAGCACATGACTCGCGTGCCTAACGCCATGCGCGATTACTACGTCGCGTGGACGGAGCGGGTGCTCGAGGACGGGCGGTTCCGCCCCGCGTACTACGCGCACACGCACAACGCAGAGCTGATCTACGATGACGTCCGAGCGGTGTTCGACCGCCGCGGGATCGACTCCGAGCCACCGTTCTGGATTGCTGGAGGCAGCGACTTCGAGCGCGATCGCCATCCGATCGACGTGGGGCACAGCTTCGCCGCGGTCTGGCAGGGTGTGCTGGATACGTGGGAGCACCACGGCGAGGTGCGTCTCCCGATCGACGTGAACGTGGCCGCCGTGCCGTCGCCATCGTCGGCCGAGTTCGCGGACTAACAGCAGGTGAAACGCTGGTAGCTGGTAGCTGGCGCTGGTAGCTGGCGCTGGTAGCTGGAGGGTTTAAAGGCGGAACCCTCGGGAAGCCCCTTGAGCAAGGAGGCCTCCCGAGGGTTCTCGCTTTTCACCCTGCAGCAACCAGTTCCAGCTAACAGCAAACCAGCGTTGTTCCTGTAGTCCTGCGGCAACCAGTTCCGGCTAACAGCGGCCAGCTGGTTGCCGTTCCCGGCTAGTTATGGGACGATCGCGTTGTACGCCGCCTCGAGCACCGGGTCGCGCTGGCCGAGCGGCGCGTTAGGCAGGTGGCCCTGGTTGATGGTCCAGATGATCGCGCCGCCGAGGCCGTTCGCCTTCACCCACGCGCCCTTGCCGGTCAACGACTCCTCGTCGTCGTACGAGACGTAGTTGCACTGCTGCGGGCCCTTCGGCGTCGTGAAGCTCAGGTACGGCACCTTCGCCAGGTCATCCCAGCGGCGCGCGCCGGACTCGAAGTAGCTCGTCATGATGTTCCGGTAGCTCATCGTGTTGTCGCTGGCGACGAGCGAGACGCCGGAGCCGATCGCCTGACGAGGCCCGGTCGCGCCGCGCCAGCACGTACCGTAGAACCCGATGCCGATGCCCAGCTTGGACGCCGGGATCCCGACGTTCCGGTAGACCTGAATGCTGCTCGCGATCGAGCTCGGGTGGTTCGACTGGTTGTCGAACAGCGCCGACGTATGCCATGTCACCCAACCCGGGTATGGGCCGGCCATGTCGTACGTCATCAGGTTCATCTGATCGACCACGCCGGCGACCGTGGCGTACCACGAGTCCACCGAGCCCGGGAAGTTCGTGTTCACCCATCCCACCGGAATGGTGAGGATCATGTTCGGCCGCGCGGCTCGCAGCGCCTGGAGGAGCGCGAGGAGCGGGGCGCGATCTTCGGCATTGATGGGCTCCCAGTCGACGTCGATGCCGTCGTAGCCCAACTCGTCCATTGTGCGTAGCAGGTTGGCGACGAACGTCTCGCGGTTCGCGCTCGACGCCGCGCCCACGAAGCCCGCGTGTTCGCCCGCGCCACCCAGCATGAGCACCGCTTTCCGTCCGGCCTGGTGCGCAAGCGTGGACAGGTTGCGCGCCATGATCGGGCCGTTCGTGTTGTCGATGTCGAAGTGCGTCAGCACGCCGCCGCTCGTGGTCGGGATGATCCGGCCGACGAAGATGTGTGTGAGCGATGAGAAGTCGACCGAGCTCTCGGGATAGAGGGAGCGCTGGTAGCCGACGTAGTAGCCCGACAACCATCGCCCGGTCGGCGGTGGTGGAGGCGGCGGGGGCAGCGGCTCGGCCGGTCCGGTTGGCGTGACCGCGTTCGACGGCGACGACGCGGCGCTTTCGCCGACTGCGTTCCTCGCGTACACCCGGAAGGTGTACGTCGTCCCGTTCGTTAGGCCGGTCACGGCCGCGCTGGTCGGTGTCGCCGGGACGGTGACCGTGACGTTGCCCGGTGACGACACTACCCGGTAGCCTGTGATCGCGCTGCCGCCGTTCTTCTTCGGTGAGCGCCAGGTGACTGTCGCCCGTGCGTCTCCCGCGGTCGCGACCACGTTGGTCGGCACGCCGGGGACCGACGGGTTCCTGGCCGCGAGTGGCGCGAGCCCGTCCGAAGGCGCGGTAACCTCGGGGGCGTCAGGGCTCGTGCAGGCGAACGTGCTGCCGACGACAACCGCGAGGAATGTGCGACCCCACACACGGGGCGCGACGGGTCGTTCCATGGGCCGGGCTCCAGGAGGGTAGGTGCGGAGCGTGTGGCAATGCAGGAGAAATGCCGTCGTCCGTTCGATACGAAGTCCCACTGGCCCTTGCTGTTAGGCGTTGGTGAGCGCGGTCGCACCCGTTGCGGTGACCCGTCGCTCGTTGCATCGATACGACAAGCTATCAGCCATCAGCCATCAGCTATCAGCAACGCACACGGGCCGGCCTCGTGGCGGCCGCGTAGGGCTCCGCTGGCCGGCGAGCGGCGTTGGCAGGGGATACGGATCGGGCGGATGAGACGGATCACGACGGATCGCTCCGCGCGAGGGAGAGCAGGTCTCGCGATCATCGGATCGGCTCCAAGGGACAGTGGCGTCCCGGGCGGCCGTTCCCCTCTTACTTTCAGGCCCTTGGGAGAGCGACGCCGCTGCCGCACTGGTCATCTTCGTCATCCTGTTCATCCCGTCCATCCCCCTCCTGCCTTTCCCCACCTCGACCGGTCGCGATGCCGACTCGGGCGATGGCGCTCGGAGGACAGAACGGGCAGGATGACGAAGATGCCCCGCGCGGCGGGCACCGTCGATCGCGCCAGCGGCCCTAAATACATGGACGCGTTGACGCCAGCGCCACATTGTCCCCGATTCCCGATTCCCGATTCCCGATTCCCGACAATGTCCGACTACATCACCACCGCGCTCACCGAGCTCGTTCAGACCAGGTCGATCAACCCCGTCTTCGCCGACGGCGAGCCGAGCGACGAACGCGCCATCGCGACACGTCTCGGCGCGATGATGCAGGCGTTAGGCATGGAAACGACGGACTACGAGCCCGAGCCCGGACGGGTGAGCGTCGTCGGCCGCCTCCGCGGCACCGGCGGCGGGCGCTCGCTCCTGCTCTACGGACACATCGACACCGTCGGAATCACCGGGATGCCCGAGCCGCTTTCCGCCGCCGTGCGTAACGGAAAGCTCTACGGTCGCGGCGCCTACGACATGAAGTGCGGCGTCACCGCATGCCTCGCCGCGGTCAAGGCCCTGCGCGACAGGGGCACGACGCTTCGCGGCGACGTGCTCATTGCCGGCGTGGCGGATGAGGAAGCGGCGAGCATCGGGATGGCCGACGTGCTCCAGCACGTCACGGCCGACGCCGCGATCGTGACCGAGCCGACCGAGCTCCGCGTGTGCCTTGCCCATCGCGGGTTCATCTGGATCGAGGTCGAGACGTTCGGTGTGGCCGCGCACGGAAGTCGGTTCGACCTCGGGATCGACGCCAACATGCGCATGGGCCGTTTCCTCGCGCGGCTCGACACGCTCGAGCAGGAGCTCCGCGCACGCCCACCACATCCGCTCGTCGGCCCCCCCTCCCTCCACGCCGCTACCCTGCGCGGCGGCACGGGTATCAGCACGTACGCCGACCATTGCCGCCTCGAGATCGAACGCCGCACCGTTCCCGGCGAAACCGAGGAGCAGGTGCTCGCCGAGATTCGCGCCATCACCGACGCACTCGCCGCCGAGGACCCGACGTTCCGCGCGACGGTCAAGCCGATGCTCACGCGCTCGTCGTTCGAGGTCGACCGGAACGCCCCGATCGTCAACGCGGTCCTTGGCGCCGCCGAGAGCGTCCTCGGCACGAAGCCGAAAGTGATCGGCGAGCCGTACTGGATGGATGCCGCGCTGCTGTCCTCGGCCGGCATCGACACGGTCGTCGTCGGACCGTCCGGTGCGGGCGCACACGCCCTCGAGGAATGGGTCGACCTCGATTCCATTCACAAGGTCGCTGACATTCTGGCGAAGGCCGCGACGGAGTTCTGCGCGTGACGGAGTTCTGCGCGTAAGGACGGCTACTTGTTCCCGAACGGCTTGGCCGGAACGCTCCGGAGGTACAGCCACAGCGCGCGGATCTCTGCGTCGGTCATTCCGCGGTAGACCTCCCACGGCATGAACGGGTCGATCCGCGACCCGTCCGGCCGCCTTCCTTCGCGCAGTACGCGTACGAGGTCGGCCTCCGTCCACGTGCCGATGCCGGCCGGCGTCAGGTTCGACGCCGGCGGCAGCCCCGGCGGCCCGGCGACGCGACCGCCGGAGAGGCCGTGGCCGTGGCAGCCGTGGCAGCCGCTGATGTCCGCGAGGTATTCCCCGTACGCGGCGGTCGTGTCACTGGGCACCGACTCCGCTGGAGTGATGCGCGGCGTCTTCCCCGCCACCATGATGTTGAGCCTTCCCATCGCGAACAGCGCTCGACCCACCGGACCGAACCCCGACGGAGGGACCTCACGGTCCACCGGCGATACCTGCTGAAGGTATGCGATCGCGGCGCCAAGGTCTTCCTGACTCAGGTACGTGAACACCTCACTCGGCATCACCATGAGCGATCGGCCGTCGCGGCGTACGCCGCGACGGATCGCGCGCGCGTAATCCTCGACGGTATAGTCGGCGGGAAGGCCGCCGCGCCCTCGCGTGAGGTTCGGTCCCGCGACCGTGCCGACCATCGGGTCGCTCGAGTAGACCTGGCCGCCGAGATCGCTGCCGTGACACAGCGTGCACGTGGCGACGTTCCGGACGAGGTGCTCGCCGCGTGCGAGCGCGGTGCTGTCCCTCGGGACTACGACCGGCGGGACGCTCGTGTCGTACGTGAGGCGCAGCTTCCGCTCGCTCACGACGTACACCGCCGTGGCGCCGAGAAGTGAGATGACGGCGAGCGCTCCGAGCACTCGGCCCGCCCATCGGAGGATTGGGTTCTGCATGGAATGCCTCGGTAGGTCGCACGCCACCAAGCTGGGTGGCTCAACTCATCAATGTGCGACCCGGCCCGCGAACCGGACATACACCAGCAACTTCAACGGCTCGCAGCTGCGAGCTGGAAGGCCGGCTGGTGGCTGGCAGGCTGCTAGCTGCAGCTCCGAGCTGGAGGGCTACTAAAAGCGGCTGGGTGCTGGCTGCCACGCTGCCAGCTGCAAGCCGGGAGCCAGCAGCTGCCAGCCGCAAGCCAGCAGCTGCCAGCCGCAAGCCAGGAGCTGCCAGCCGCGAGCTGGCAGCTACCTGCTACCAGCCCGGCAGCCAGCTGCCAGCCGCTGTCAGGAGCCTTCCAGCTCGGAGCTGCAGCTAGCAGCCTGCCAGCCACCAGCTGGCCTCCCAGCTCGCAGCCCCAACCCCAGGTTCGTTAGGCTGCCAGCCAGTCAACCGACTGCTCGAGGAGCGACTGAGTTACCCCGTGGCCGCCGTCGAACTCGTGGTACTCCACGTCGTATCCCGCTTGCCGCAGGGCGGGTACGATCACGCGGCTCGCCGAGTCGATAGGCAGGATGCCGTCGCGGGTCCCGTGCGTGATGAACATCTGCGGCTTTCCGTGCCTGGACCCCCCGGCGACGAAGCCTGGAGAGTACGCCACGATGCGCGAGAAGAAGTCGCCGTTGATCAGCCCGAGTGACAGCGAATACGTCCCGCCGTCGGAGAAGCCGGCCATGCGAACTCGCGTCGCATCGACGCGCACGCGTTCGAACGCGAACCGCAATGCCCCGTCGATGAAGTCGGCGTCGACGGAGTACTCGCCATGGATCGCGTCCCACGTTGTGTCTCGTGAATCGGGGGCGACCAGAATGAGTCCCGTCTCGTCGGCCAGGGGGCGGATAGGGTCTATCATCTCGGTCGCGTCCTGCCCCGCCCCGTGCAGGAGCACGGCGAGCGGCGCGGCGACGTTAGGCCGATAGCTCGTCGGGACGTAGAACAGCCCATCGCGAAGGGCATCCAGGCCGAGCTCGTAGAGCCCTGGCGCAGTGCTTCGCGTCGGGGGTGTCACCCGGACGTTGAGCCGCCCATTGACTGTGTGCGACGGCGGTCGCTGTGACGGTTCGGTCGAGGAGCCACACGCGCCTGTCGCGAGCGCGAGCGCGGTGACGGTGGTGCAGCGCAGCGCGTCTCGGCGTGTCATGGGGCGCGTGGTCGCGCTGGGAGCGTGGGGGTCTCGCATTGGCCGTGGCGGACAGGGTGCGTGAACGGACGCACCAGGCCGGTGCTCTCGCCAACGCCGCCGTGATAAGTCGCACCGGGGCGTGCCAGCGTGCAGCCATCAGCCTCAGCCATCAGCCTCAGCCATCAGCTCGAACGGCGAGCTATCAGCTATCGGTTCGATTCCCGCCCGATTCCCGACGGAGCGCCTCGACATCCGCGCCCATGATGTGCTCGAGGTTTCGCGAGATCGTCTCGGCGCTCCAGTTCCACCACGCGATCGCGAGCAGTTCCTCGACCACGTCATCCGGGAACCGGCGTCGGAGTACCGTTGCCGGGTTGCCGGCGACGATGGCGTACGGCGGGACGTCGCGGGCCACGACCGATCGTGTCGCGACAATGGCGCCGTCGCCGATGCGAACGCCGGGCATCACGAGCGCGTCGTACCCGATCCACACGTCGTTCCCGACGACGGTATCGCCCTTGTAGGGGAACGCGCCCGGCGGCGGCGCGGCGCGTTCCCATCCGTTTCCGAAGATGAAGAACGGGTACGTCGAGATCCCCGACATGAGGTGGTTCGCGCCGTTCATCACGAACTTCACGTCCTTCGCGAGTGCACAGAACTTCCCGATGATGAGCTTGTCTCCGATGAACGGGAAGTGATACATCACGTTCTGCTCGAACCGTCCGGGTCCATCGGGGTCGGCGTAGTACGTGTAGTCGCCGACCACGATGTTTGGCCGAGTAATCGCGTTTTTCAGGTAGCACACTTGCGGGAAGCCTGCCATCGGATGGCGCGTATTTGGATCGGGGCCGGTCACGGATCTCTCGGGGGCACAGGTCGTGTAGGCGGTCGGATCACCGACACCGAAAATCGGAGGAGTCATGCGATTCGACAACCGACGCGGCGGAGTGACCGCTGTGACCGCTGTGACCGCTGTGACCGCTGTGACCTTGATCGTGGCGGTGGCGTGGCTCGGCGGATGCCGGCCGCGCGCTCCCGAGGGCGACTCGGCGCAATCCCCGGCGCCCCCGTCGGCGAGCGAGGACTCGACGTCGAGTGTGACGGGGGACACAGCCACCGTGCGCGCGGACTCCGTTTTTCTCACGACGGACAAGACGCGGTATCGCGCTGGCGAAGCCGTGACGCTCACGCTCGACAACCGCAGCGGAAGCAGCTACGCGTTCAACCCGTGCACTCGATCGATCGAGCGGGAAGACAAGGGAGCGTGGACGACCGTGCCGGAGCCAGACCGTATGTGCACGATGGAGGCATGGATCCTCGACCCGAAAGGTTCGCGAAGCGGGCAGACGGAGCTTCCGAGTCCGTTGCCGCCGGGGCGGTACCGGGTCGTGGTGCGCATGACCAGAGAGGCACCGGGCGGCGGCGCGGCCTCTGCCGTGGCCGCCGTGAGCGAGGCCATCACGGTCAGCTGAGCGGTACGCATTGGGGTGGGGAATGTTACGTCCGTGCCGATCCGCGCGTCGCGGAAGGGCCGTTGACACGGGATAATAGGCATCGCCCCGAAGGTCTTCACCCATCGGGGCTTGCTCTGTTTGCGCACTTCAATCGGGCCCTGCCGCCGTACGCATGTTAGGCTGCTCTGATGTTGCGTTGGTGACCGGCGGCACGGGGGTCACCGGGCGCGTGCTCGTCAGGAAGCTCTGCGCGACCGGATGTCGCGTTAGGGTGTGCGTGCGGCCGTCGTCGGACCGATCCGTCCTCGACGGGCTTCCGGTCGAGTGGTTCGAGGGGGACGTATTCGACGCGGACGTCATCGCGGCGGCGGCCAAGGACGTCGACTACATCTTCCACGTCGCCGCCGCGTATCGAGATGCGCGGCTCACCGCGGCAGACCAGACGCTGGTCCACGTTCGGAGCACGCAGCTGCTCGCGAAGGCAGCGCACTGCAACCCTCGATTCAAGCGGTTCGTCCACGTCTCGACGGTCGGCGTCCTCGGCCACATTGCCCGGCCCCCGGCGGACGAGACGAGCCCCTACAACCCGGGCGACTCGTACCAGCAATCAAAGGCGGAAGGCGAACGCTGGCTTCTCCAGTTCGCCGAGTCGCATGGGCTGCCGCTGGTCGTCGTCCGGCCGGCAGCCATTTACGGTCCGGGCGACCGCCGGCTGCTCAAGGCATTCCGGATGGCCAGGCTGCGGGTCGTTCCGCTGCTCGGGTCGAACCGAGGGCTCTACCACCTGATCCACATCGAGGATCTCGTGGACTTCCTGATGCTCGTTGCGCACCATCCGCGGGCGTTAGGCGAGGTGTTCATCTGCGGGAACCCGTCCGCGATCACGATCCAGGAGATGATCGCAACGGTCGCCGAGCATCTCGGGCGTAAGCCGCGCTTCGTGCGGATCCCCGCCTGGCCCGTGTTCCTCGCCGCCGACATCTGCGAGGTGCTGTGCCGGCCGTTCGGCATCGAGCCGCCGATCCATCGCCGGCGCGTGGCGTTCTTCACGAAGGACCGGTCGTTCGATACCACGAAGATGCGCCGATTGACGGGCTTCGAGTGCCGTTACTCGAACGTGACCGGTCTCATCGAGACGGCCGAGTGGTACCAGGCAAACGGGTGGCTGTGACCGCTGCTCCAGCGCGGGCCGCCTACCGAACCCTCCGGTTCGCCGTCGTGCTGACGCTCGTCGGCTACGTGCTGCATCGGGCGCGGCTGACGACGCCCCACGGTTGGCAGGAGCTCGTCGCGACACTTCAGGGCTCGCATCTCGGGTTTCTGGCGGTGTCGCTGCTCGTCACGCCTCTCGTTCACCTGCAGAGCACCGTGAAGTGGTACGCGCTGACCCGGGCCCGGGGCATGAACGTGACGTTCCGGCGTCTCTACTACTACTTCGTCGTCGGACGGTTCTATAACCTGATCCTCCCGAGCAACATTGGCGGTGATCTGATCCGAATCCGCATGCTGGGTGTCGCCTCGGGCCGGCATGCGGACGCGGCGGCGACGGTCTTCGTCGAGCGGCTGACGGGGATCCTTACCCTTGTCGTCTACGCGTCGATCGCGGCGGCGATCACTGCGGCGAGTCGCCGGCTGCCCTGGCTGTTGTCCGGGGTCGTGATCCTGAGCGCCGCACTCGTCGTGATGTGCTGGGCCCTCGTGGCCGATCAGCCAATGCGGCTCCTCGCGAAGCTCGTCTCGGGAAGAGCAGCGTTGATCGACGCGCTCGTCGACAGGCTCCTACGCCTGCGCGAGGCGATCGTGGCATTCCGCGGCCTGCCGTCCGCGATCGCGGTGGCATTCGGCCACTCGGCCGTGTTCTACCTCCTGTGTGTCGCCGACATCTGGCTGACGCTCCGCGTGTTCGATCCCGCCGCGCCGTTCTCGATGATGATGCTCGCGGTGCCGATCGTGATGCTCGTCATGAACATCCCGCTGTCGGTGGGGAACGTCGGCGTGCTGGAGTTCGCGTACACGGTCGTGCTCGGCGCATTCGGCGTGAGCCCCACCGCCGCGCTGTCGACGGTGATGTTGATGCGCATCAAGATGATCCTGGCGGCCGCGGGCGGCGGGGTCGCCCATGCGCTGATCAGCGAGGCGACACCGGCGGACGGCGTCGTCCCGGAGCCGATTCCCGAGAAGGCGGCCTGAAACCTCCGTTGACAACGGCCGTATCAGTGCTTAGGTAGAAGTCCTACACGTTATAGGTAGAACTCCGACCTATCGGCACCAACGGAGGCAGGTGTGGCGAAATCCTCGACGCCGACCCGGAGCGAGCTTCTCAAGGGCACGCTCGACATGCTCATCCTGCAGACGCTCACCATGCAGCCGTTGCACGGGTATGCGATCGCGCAGCAGATCGAGCGGCTGTCGGACGCGGTGCTGACGGTCGAGCAGGGGTCGCTCTATCCCGCGCTCGAGCGGCTCCAGAAGCGGGGGTGGGTGACGTCCAAGTGGGGTGAGTCGCCCACAGGCCGCCGCGCGCGCTACTACACGATCACCGCCGCTGGCCGGCGGCAGCTCGGCGAGGAGATCTCGGACTTCGACCGAGTGCTGGGTGCCATCAACCGCGTCATGCGGCGCGCCTAGCGTGGCACCGCGCATCCGGGGCGGACGGTCCACACGCGGGCGCTCGTGTCGCTGATCGACAGCCTCCGCTACCGGTTGCGCGTGTGGTTACGGCCGCGCGCGCACGAGCGTGAGCTCGCCGAGGAGATCCGCTTTCACCTCTCGCTCGAGAGCATGCAGCGCGAGCACGGCGCGCGCGGTGCGCTCTCGGCCACCGACGCCGGCTGGGTTGCACGCCGGCGTTTCGGCAACGTCACCACAACCATGGAAGAGGCACGCCAGATGGCTGGTCTCGGATTCTTCGACACGTTGGAGCAGGACGTCCGGTTCGCGCTCCGATCGTTCCGGCGCTCGCCCGGCTTCACTGCGGTGGCTGTGGTCACGCTCGCCGTGGGGATTGGCGCCAACACGGCGATTTTCAGCGCCGTGGACGCTATGCTGCTGCGTCCGCTGCCGTTCAGGGAACCGGAGCGGCTCATGACCGTGAATCTCACGGTCCCTCCGCAAGGGGACCGTCCTGCCTGGGACAGCGCCCCGTGGTCGTACCCGAAGTACGTCGTGTTTCGCGACGCGCAGACGCTGTACGAGCGCGTGGGGCTCTGGACGGACATGCAGGCCACCGTCCGTGTGGGCACTGACGCCGAGCGCGCGGGGATCGAGATCGTGGACGGGGAGTACCTGCCGACGCTCGGCATCACCCCGGCGATCGGACGTAACTTCACCCGTGAGGAATCCGCTCAGCCTGGGGGCCCCCGCGTCGCGATTCTGAGTGACGCGTTCTGGCAGCGGCGGTTCAATGCGGACTCGTCGGTCCTTGGCCGCACGGTGGATCTCGATGGAACCGCATACATGGTCGTCGGCGTGCTGCCGCGCGGGTTCCGCGGGCTCTCGGGTGAAGCGGAGCTGTTCGTTCCGGTCGTCTCGCGTGACGCGGAGATGCTCACAGAGGTGTGGTCGCACGCGTACTGGGTCATCGCGCGGCTCAAACCCGGTGTGTCACCTTCGCTGGCGAAGACGGGGGTGCGACAGCTGGGTGAGCGTGTCGCCGACGCGTTTCCTCCGCCGCGAACCAACGAACGGTGGGGGGCCATCGCGCGAGAGCTCGACCACACGCGCGTGGACCCGGTCGTGCGCCGCTCGCTGCTCGTGTTGTTAGGCGCCGTGGGGCTCGTGCTGCTCATCGCGTGCGCCAACGTGGCGAACCTGTTTCTGGTGCGGGCTGCCGGCCGGCATCGCGAGATGGCGGTCCGCCTCGCGGTCGGTGCCGGCCGCCGTCGGCTCGTGAGGCAGCTCGTCACCGAGAGTGTCGTGCTCTCCGTACTCGGCGGTGTGGCGAGTCTCGCGGTCGCGTGGTGGGGAGTGAAAGTGCTCGCGGCGCTCGATCCGTCGGCGACGCTGCGCGTGCAGCTCCTGAGCGGGTTGGGCGCGCTGTCCTTCGAGTCCATTCGCCTCGACGTGAAGGCGTTCGCGTTCGCGGCGGCCGTCGCGGGCGTGACCGGGCTCGTGTTCGGTCTCGTGCCGGCGTTGCACGCGACGCGGC
Source organism: Gemmatimonadaceae bacterium (assembly GCA_036280115.1). Classification (GTDB taxonomy): domain Bacteria; phylum Gemmatimonadota; class Gemmatimonadetes; order Gemmatimonadales; family Gemmatimonadaceae; genus JAJKIV01. The sequence goes on along the minus strand of DASURJ010000086.1, from coordinate 127 downwards.
CCTCGCTCACCGGGGCCCTCAAGAGCGACGGTGAGCGGCTGCGACTGGGCGGCGTGCGTGGCATCACGAGTCGCAACGTTCTCGCGATCGTGGAGATCGCGCTCGCGGTGGTGCTGCTGGCCGGCTC
>DASURJ010000085.1:0-3359 GCA_036280115.1 Gemmatimonadaceae bacterium | reverse complement strand
GACGATGCTCGCTCTTACCGCCGGCTCGCTTCGCTTCGAGGCCATGGTCGAGACGCCGCAGCTCATCATCGACGCCACCGGCCGGTCACTCCTGCCGACCCTGATCGACGCCGGACGCGGCCGGCTCGTCGCCGCTCATTTCGGCACCTACGACTACACGGCGTCGCTCAACATCACGGCGGCCTACCAGCGCATGCGACACATCGCGTGCGATTTCGCGCGGAGCGTCATGCAGGTCTCGCTCGCCGGGACGGGCGTCTGGCTCTCCGACGGGTCCACGACCGTCATGCCGGTCGCCATCCACCGCCGGGCCGCGGACGGACCAACCCTGACGCCACGCCAGCTCGAGGAGAACCGCGCGAGCGTGCATAACGCGTGGCGCATGCATTACGACGACGTCCGTCATTCGCTCGAGTCCGGGTTTTACCAGGGATGGGATCTCCATCCGGCACAGCTCGTCACGCGATACGCCGCCGTCTACGTCTTCTTCCTCACCGGGCTCGAGCAGCAGGGCGTGCGCCTCAGGAACTTCGTCGAGCGAGCGGCACAGGCCACACTCGTCGGCGACGTGTTCGATGATGCCGCGACCGGACAGGGGCTGCTCAACTTTTTCTTCCGCGCCATCAACTGTGGCGCCGTGACCGAAGACGAGGCGGTCGCGATGACCGGCGTGACGCTCGACGAGCTCCGCGGCCGGTCGTTCGTGCGCATCCTCCAGAACCGCCGCGCCAGCCCGGCCGTCGCTGCCCGATAGCCAGCGACCGTGTCGCCGCGCATCCTCGAGTTGCTCGACCTCGCGTTCCGATGGGTCCACGTGATCGCGGCGATCATGTGGATCGGCAACTCCCTGCTCTTCAACTGGCTCGACCGAAACCTCGAACCTGCCTCACGCGGAGGGACGGAGAAGTACGGCGAGATCTGGCTCCTGCACAGCGGTGCGTTTTACTGGGTCGAGAAGACCTCACTCGCGGGCCAGCCCTTGCCGCGACGCGTGCACTGGTTCAAGTGGCAGGCGTACATCACGTGGCTGAGCGGCGCGGCCCTGCTGCTCGTCGTCTACTACTTCAGCGGTCGCGCACTGCTCACCGATCCGACCCGCGCCGCCATCAGCCCGGGCGTGGCGACAGCCGTGGCGCTCGGTAGTCTCGTCGCCGGTCAGGTGGTGTACGACGTGATCTGGCGGGCCGTGGTTCGCCGGTCGGCGTCCGCCGCGGTCGCGTTGTCGATCCTGGCGCTCGTCGGCTTCACGATCACGCTCACGACCTTGCTCAGTGGCCGCGCGGCGTTCCTCCACATGGGCGCGCTCCTGGCGACGATCATGGCCGCGAACGTCGCGCACATCATCATCCCCTCCCAACGCAAGCTCGAATCCGCCGTGGCCGCTGGCGAGGTGCCGGATCCGAATGTGGCCGCGAACGCCAAAACGCGATCGATCCACAACAACTACCTGACGTTCCCGGTGATCGTGCTGATGCTGAGCACGCATTTCCCTGGCGTGTATGGCCACCGGCTGAACTGGCTCGGGCTGCTGGTCCTGGTGGCAGTCGGGATGGCCGTTCGTCACCTGCTCAACATCCGCTACACTTACCGGCGGTGGGTTCCCGCACTGGGTCTAACGATCGGGGTCGGTTTCGGCACGCTGTTCGCGCTTCCCGCGATTGCTCGCGTCGGTGGGCAACCAGGAAACAGCTCGGCGTCGGCCGCTCCCAACGCGCCGGTCAGTTTCACCGAAGCCAGGTCGATCATCGACCGCCGATGTACGGCATGTCACTCGGCGACACCGTCGATCACCGAGTTCGGAGCAGCACCGGCTGGCGTCTCGTTCGATGACCCGAACCAGATTCAGCGTCTCGCCGCTCGCATTCGCGTGCGAGCCATCGACACGCGGACGATGCCCGTCGGCAACCGCACGAACATGACAGAGGCCGAGCGGGCCATGCTCGCGCGCTGGATCGACGACGGCGCGAAGCGGTGAAGCGTCATACATCACCGATCCGAAGGTCGGAACGGCGATGACGCAGAAGGGGCCGAAACAGCCGGATGCGTTGGGATGATGCGTTGGGGGTCAGAGTCCTAACGCATCGTTCCGTTGCGTCGCACCCGCGTCCGCCCCTCGCGGCGGACTGCCGCGAGCCCCCGCTCCCGGTCAGGACCCGCGATAGGTCGAGTACCCGTACGGGCTGAGCAACAGTGGCACGTGGTAATGCTCCGCCACCTCCCGTACCGTGAACAGGATCGTAACGCGTGGATAGAACGCCTCGACGCCGGCCGGTGCGAAATACTCGATCGTCTCGAACGTGAGGCAGTACGTCCCCGCTTCGAGGCGCTCCCCGTGCGCGACGAGCTCTCGCACCCGGCCATCGGCATCGGTCCTGGCGCGCGCGATCTCGCGGCGAGCGCCCGAGGGATCCACGCGCTCGAGCAACACCGGGACATCGGTAGCCGGTCGCCCACGCGCCGTATCGAGAACATGTGTCGAGATCATGGGGTGCTCGCGGCCGAGCTGTCATTGCCGAACATCTTCAGCAGCCGAAGTCGCGTGATCTTCGCCTGCTCGCCTGCCGCCACGCGCAACTCGGTATCGGGGTCGTTCGACATCCGCTGCTGGAGCATCGCAAGCATTTCCTCCGCCGTCTTTCCCGTCGCGCACACGAGATAGATGTGGCCGAACCGTCGTTCGTATTCGCGATTCCCTTCCGCGAGCTGGCGTCGAGTGTCTTCGGCCGCCACGCTGGCGCCGCGCTGCTCGTCCGCGGACCACGCTCGCGCCGATTCACCCTGCCTGACGACTGATGCCGACTCACCGATCCGCGGATGGTGATCGAACGCTTCGCGCCAGTCGTCAGGCGTCAGGTCCCACCAGACGTTCTCGGCCGCACGGAGCATGACGGACAGTGTGGTGAATGGGCGGTGGACGAGCATCCGATTCACCCACGCCGTCGAGCCACAGCACGCCTCGAGTAGTGGCGCCGCCTCGGACGGCGGCAGGGCATCGAGTGCGGCCACCGCGGCGTCAGGGTCGCTCATTCGACGCCGGAACCAGGCACTCCATACGCACGCAGCCGGGCGACGCCGCCGTCCGGATAGATGTTCAACCTGAGGTGAGTCGCCGGCGTACGGTCGGTGAGCTCCGTGAAGCGGTGCCGAGCGTGCGGTTGGAGCGGCGTCTCGTTCACCAGCATCCGCCACGCGCCAATACGCGCGGCGAGCGCGTGCACATCCGAGTCCTCCGCCGACGGAGCATCGCACACCTCGATCATGCACCGTCCGGGTGCGTTCCCCTTGAAGTGATCGGTATCGAGCTCGATGCGGTGGAGCGCCGCGCGCGTCGCGAGGCGGACGATCGTCCAGTCGTGCCC
>DASURJ010000084.1:0-2296 GCA_036280115.1 Gemmatimonadaceae bacterium | reverse complement strand
TTGATGTCGCGGTGCACCACGCCGTGACGGTGCGCGTAGTCGAGCGCATCGGCGACGTCCTTCAGCACGCGTCGCACCACCTCGAATGGCGGCCGGGGCTGCTGCTCGAGGTGTTCGCCGAGACTGTCCCCTTCGACGTAGCCCATGACGAAGTAGGCGATGCCGCCCGTCTCGTCGACGCTGTAGATCGGGACGATGTTCGGGTGCGACAGCTTCGCCGCCATCTCCGCCTCGCGCAGAAACCGCTCCCGCGTCTCCGGACGGAAGGCGAGGTCGGGCGGAAGTACCTTGATCGCGACGGTGCGGCGCAGACGCAAGTCGGTGGCACGATAGACGACGCCCATCGCGCCACTGCCGATCACATCGCCAATGTCGTAGTGGGTACCGATCGCGACGATGACGCGATCCTTGAGCTGGTCATGCATCGCTCGTCAGGTGCGTCGCGCGCCCGAGCGCACGGCGGACCGCACCTCGTCCGCCGCGTGCACGACCGCATCGACCTCCTGGGCGAGCGCTCGAGCTCTCTCGGTGACCGTCGTCAGGTGATCCACGGTGATGCCGCCCGCACGCAGACGCACCAGGTCGAATCGCATGTTCTGAAGCGCAAGGGTGCAGCTCTCGAGCTTGGCCTGCGCCGCTTCGCGCTTTTGTCCGATGCCGACGAGCGTGCGCCGCTGTCGCTTGAGCAACGCCAGGCGTCGCACTCTCTCTTCACTGCGTGCGCGCTCGAACGGGTTGGCCTCGTCCTCGAGCTGCTTGATCTGCGTCTCGACTTCCCTGATCGCATCGCCGGTGTCCGCCTGACGATCCAGCTCCGCCGCGGTGATCGCGAGTGACTGCACGCGCCGGTAGAGGCTGTCCGCCGAGGGAAGTACATCGCCGACGCTTTTGCGGTCGGCCGGAGACAGCTCGGCGACGAGGCGATTGAGCTCGTTCCTGTCCTGCTCCGCCTGACGAACGGTGGCGCTGTAGCGCCCGAGGGCGGCTTCCGGGATGGCGGATAGTGCCACGCCGGACGGAGTGCCTGGTGATGGCAGCGCCCGCCCCGAGGGGACGGAAGGCCCGGGCAATGCCAGCTCGCGGGTGTTGCGCCGCTTGATGCGGTGCTGCTTGTCGAAGATGCCCCGCGCCTCGTCGACCGTGTCGGATGCGACGTCGATGAGCGAGCGGCTGCGCGGCTGACGGAAGACATCGCGCCAGTCGTATCCCGTCGTCCAGAGCCCGGCGTACTTGTACGCCATGTACATGCTCCAGAAGACGGTGATCGGCGTAAGCCCGATGCCGGTGAAGATCGCCGCGATCAGGACGACCGAGTTCACCGCCGCGTAGAAGATGAATTTCTTTCGGAATTCCTCGACGGGTGGGGCTGTCCAGCGGGCCACGTCGTCAGGCGTCGGCGTGTAGACCGCGTATGGCGCTGTCACCGGCGCAGTGCGCTCCGACGCGGTCGCGAGCGGACGCGAAGCCACCGGTGCCGGAACGTTCGCCGAACCGACGGGCCGCGCCGGCGGGGTGTATGGCGCGGTCGATGCCGTCTCGATCATCAATACCAGCGCTGACGCGCTCGGGAAGCGGCGCTCGGGCTCCTTCTCCAGCAGCGTCATGACGATCGCGGACAGGTCCGGAGGAACCTCGGGACGCTTCTGATCCACCGGGATCGCTCGCTCGGTGAGGTGCTTCATCAGCATCGACGCGGTGCTTCCCGCCGAGAACGGGAGCTCTCCCGTCAGCATCTGATACGCGACGACGCCGAGCGAGTAGAGGTCGCTGCGGCCGTCGATCTCCCTGTCGCCGGCGGCTTGCTCGGGGGACATGAACGCCGGTGTGCCGATCGCGACGCCGGTGGCCGTGAGTCGCGCCGCATCGCCGCCTTCCTGCACGGCGCGCGCGATCCCGAAGTCGGTGACCATCGCGCGCCCGGTGTCAGACTCGAGGAGGATGTTGTCGGGCTTGATGTCGCGGTGAATGACGCCGCGGCTGTGCGCGTAGGCGAGCGCTTCGGCGACTTCCTTGAGAATGCGCCGCGTGTCTGCGACGGGGAGTCGCCCCTGGTCGTGCAGCCGGCGGGCGAGGTTCACCCCGTCGACGCACGCCATCACGAAATAGACGACCCCAGCGCTTTCATCGACGCTGTAGATGGGGACGATGTTCGGGTGCGACAGCTGCGCCGCCGCGCGCGCCTCCCGGAAGAAGCGCTCGCGCTGCTCAGGCTGGCTGTCCAGCTGGTTGGAGATGACCTTGACCGCGACGACCCGGGCGAGCAGGGGGTCGAAGGCCTTGTAGACCGTCCCCATGC
>DASURJ010000083.1:0-2318 GCA_036280115.1 Gemmatimonadaceae bacterium | reverse complement strand
GTATCGACCGCCTAACGTCGGGACTGTTGCGATTCCCCAACGGGCAAGCGGTGTTCACCTGCGGGGGCCAGCTGGTGCCGTACCAGCGGGTGCATCTGTACGGGGAGCGCGGACGCATCGAAGTCGAGATCCCGTTCAACGCGCCAGCCGACGCGCCCTGTCGCATCTTCGTCGATGACGGTTCGGTCCTGGGCGGGCGCACAGCGACGGCGATCGATCTCCCGGTGGCAGATCAGTATCGGCTGCAGAGCGAGCGTTTCGCCGCGGCCATCCGTGGTAGGGGAACGGTGCCAGTGTCGCTGGAGACGGCCATCGGGAACATGGCCGTGATCGACGCCTTGTTTCGGGCAGCGGAGAGCCAGCGCTGGGAACCAGTTGGCCCGGCAACGAGTTAGCGGCCCACCCCCCACCTTCCACCGGGGTCGCCTGCGGCGCCCGTGTGTGACACAAAGATCGCCGTCGTACCGTATACCATTCACCTTCAGCCCGTCGCGAACGCCATGAGGGAACCGACCTGCCCGAAGTGCAACTCCGACATGGAGGAAGGGTTTGTGCTCGATCACACGTATGGCACGCGGATGCCGGCGGAGTGGGTCGAAGGCAAACCGGTTCGGTCCTTTTGGCAGGGCGTGAAGGTCCCGAAAGGCGCAAGCCATGCGGTGGTGACGTACCGGTGCACGCGGTGCGGGTACCTCGAATCGTACGCTCGTCCCGAGTGAAGCCGCCTCGGGTACAGGGCCGGTTGCGCGAGCGTGGCGCCGGTCGTATCGATCAGATCATGGCATCCGATTCCCTGTCGCATTCGATGGCTCGTTCCGTCTATCTACTTACGGTTTCGTTATTGCTGAGCGTAACGGCGTGCGTGCCGCCCGGCGCGACGTCGTCTGCCGCGTCGCTCGGCCCGGCGACACTGCACCCGATGTCGCGGGGCGAGATGACCGCGACGCCGCACGGAGTGACGTGCGACGGCGATTGCGGGGCCGTTCCTCTTTCCCCCGATCTCGCCCGTGCCATCGAGTCGCGAATCGCCGATCTCGAAGCGCGCGGCGGCGTGTGCTCGCAGTACGGGGCAGTGCTCGATCGGTCCTATCGCAGCGGCCGAATCACCATCCGCCCCTACATGTGGCGCGTGGGCAAGCACCTGACGTCGGGGGAGGCGAAGCCTAGCGGGGAAATGACGCTCGCGCGTGAGATCGACCCGCTGAACGTCGGCGTGCGCACCGTGGACGACGTGGTCCGGACCATGGAGCACGAGGCAGTGCACATTACCTTCGACCTCCGCGACGGGCTGGAAGGGGGCGAGGACGACGCGAACCGTTATGTGCGTGCGTGCAGGTCGGAGCCGGCTCGTGCGGGCTGAGACGGTTCGCCGGCTGGCCGTCGTCGCCTCCGCCGTCATTGCCTCGGTCGGCGCGATCTCTGAGGCGGCAGCACAGAACACGGCTCCCGCGACCAGCCCGGCGCAGGCCGCGACGCTCGTCGTGCGCGGCCTCGACGGGCGCGAGCACACGGTGTCGCCGGCGGACCTCGCGCGCCTAACGCGTCATGACGCGACCGTGAGCGCGCATCAGGTCCGCGGCCGTTACTCCGGCGTCGCGTTGCGCGAGGTGCTCGCCCTCGCGGGCGCAACGCCGCCGAGCGACTCGATGCGCGGCCGCGCGCTCAGCACCTATGTCGTCGTCGAAGCGTCCGACGGCTACCGGGTGCTGTTCACGCTTGCGGAGCTCGATCCTGGCTTCACCGACCGCGTCGTCATTCTCGCGGACCGCGTGAACGGTCAGCCGTTGCCGGCGTCCGAGGGGCCGTATCGCGTCATCGTGCCGGGGGAGAAGCGGCCGGCACGTTGGGCGCGACAGGTGGTTCGCATTTCTCTCGGTCGACCGAACTGACCCCTGGCGGCAACCGACACGGTTAGATTCCCGGCCACCGAGCCCAAGCGGCTCGGCGAACCTGGCACGGGAGGCCGCCCGCATTGCGCACACTCTCCAACCTGTTCGCGAACAACCGGCGGTGGGCCGCCGAGCGTTCGCGCGAAGACCCCACGTTCTTCTCGCGCCTCGTGGCGCTGCAGGCCCCGCAGTATCTCTGGATCGGCTGTTCCGACAGCCGCGTGCCGGCGAACGAGATCGTCGACCTGCCGCCCGGCGAGCTGTTCGTGCACCGCAACGTCGCGAACGTCGTCATCCACACCGACCTCAATTGCCTGTCGGTGCTGCAGTACGCCGTGGACGTGCTGCGCGTGACGGACATCATCGTGTGCGGGCATTACGGCTGCGGCGGCGTGCGCGCCGCGCTCGGGGGGGCGAAACTGGGGCTCA
>DASURJ010000082.1:0-5810 GCA_036280115.1 Gemmatimonadaceae bacterium | reverse complement strand
GGAACGTGATCATCCAGTTGACGAGCGTCCCTCCGCCCACGGCCGAACCCTGAAACAGTACGATCGAGAGGTCGTCGGTTGCACGTGCGCCGCCATCGGCGTAGAGGCGCGCGGTCATGTCGCCTTCGAGCTCCGTGAGCTCCTCGAGCGCCAGGTGGCTTCCGGCCTCGATGAGCAGCACGTCACGCCCCGCCTCCGCCAAGCGGGCGGCGGCCACGGCGCCGCCGGCACCGCTTCCGACGACAATGACGTCGGCCGTGAGGCGAGCGTCGGACGCGTCGGAGGCGAGGGCCGTCGAGCGGCCGAGCGGCGACGCGCAATCTTCGGGGGCCGGCTCCACCGGTGCCGCGCGCACCGCGACCCCGCGGGCGACCGGCTCGTCGTCGCCCGACGACCCGTTAGGCATCCGCGGCGCCGCCGGTCCCTCCCACGGGAAGGCAGGGCCGCGCAGGTAGTACGGCCCGAGATACCCGATCTCGGTCCACGACTCGGGGCGCGAGTAGTACACCGCGAGGATCAACCGACGCAAACCGTGATAGACTGCTCGCGCCGCCAGGAGCGGCGACGCCGACCAGCGTTCGAGTACGCGGTCCTGCCGCTCCGGCGACAGGCGCGCGAATGGCGCGAGCTCGCGCGAGAGGATGAGCCCGGCCGTGCGGCTTCCGAGGGCGGTGAGTGCGCGCTCGAGATCGCGTTTCGTCTCGGGCGGGGCGTCCCGGATCCGCTCCTCGATGCGAGCGACGATGTCCACCTGCTGCCCGTTCACGAAGGCATGCGGCACCACGCGACGCGCAAGGGCGTCGAGAATGGTGCGGTGGGCGGGAGAGAGCATGACAGAAAGCTATCAGCCATGAGCCATCAGCTATCAGCAAAGCCAACCCTCGGGACGCCCCTGTATCGGAGAGGGGCATCCCGAGGGTTCTCGCTTTGCTGATAGCTGATAGCTGATAATCTGATGGCTGATAGCTATCTGTCTTCCGAGCTCGTCTTCGGCTCCGCGCCCTCGCCTCCGTATCCGCTTTTGTGCTCCGTCTCACGGTGACGAAGTGGCTCGGATCCCGAAAGACCCGCGCCCTCGCCGCGACCCGGCTCGCCGTGCGCCTGCTCCACGCCCGAGCGATCGCGCGGGTCTCGTTTTCCCTTGGCCCCGTGCATGCCCTCCGCCGCCTCGGCGCCCGCACCGGTGCTGCCACGATCGGAGGCCGGCATACCACGACGACTCTCCTCGCCCTCGAGGATCGACCCCTCCACGCCTGAAGGCACGTCGGTGCCCGTGCCCGGTGCGGCCTGCGCTCCCTCGTCGGGACGACCGACGCGCGTACCGCCCTCGTCGCCGAACCCGCCGTCAGGCCGTGCGCCACGGCTCGGCTCCTCGCCGCGCCTGTTCCTGTCCCGGTCCATACTCCCTCCGCATGCGGTTGCGACACAGAGAAAACCGTGCGCCGGCGCCCCGATCTGTCGGCGAGGTCGGCTGTATCCTCGGTCACCCCTGGTCGTCTTTCTTGACAGCGATCCCCTTCGCGGGAAAGCACTTCTCGCGCCAGTACACCGGGTTCGCGGTGCTGGGACCACCACTCACGAATGAGCTCGATCCTCACCGGTTCGGCGGACGCCGCGCTGCCACAAGACCACGCAGATCTGCTGGTCGAGCTGGCAATCACGGTGCACAAGAACGCGATCTATCCCGGAACACATCCGCTCCTGGTAGCGGCCGTGGATAGTCTCGCGCGCCGACTCACGGCCGCGCTCGAGCACATGCCGACGCTCTCCATCGGCGTCGCACGCCGGCAGCTCATCATCGAGGGTGTCGCGACCGACGAGGATCATCCGATCCTGCGCGAGCTCGCCTCGCGTCTGCATCGGCACCAGGTGGGTGCGCTTCGCTTCACGCGCGGTCTCGAGAAGGAGGAGCTCGCCGAAGTGCTCGCGACCATCGCCATCGACGTGGGGCGCGTCGAACAACCGCTCGGCCTCATGGGGCCGGAGGTGCTCCAGCGCTGGCGAAACGCGCGGCTCTTCCCGCTCACGTTCGATCAGCTGGAGCTCGTGGACGACGGGCTCGATGACGTCGCGGGCGAGGGCGAAGCCGCGCGCGATGCGAGGACACGCGCGGCGCAGCTCTGGATCGGACTCGCGCGAGCCGCGCTCGCGCGCGAAGCGACGGCCGAGTTGCCATCGACCGAGCCCGAGGCCGTTGCCCGCGCCATCGACGCCCATCAGGGCGACTCGGCGTACGACCAGGTCGTCGTCGGCTACATGCTGCAGATCGCGGACGAGCTGAACGCCGACGAGACGCGGGCGTCAGCGCCGCTGCGCGACCGCGTGTCGCGACTCGTGCGGCAGATGGAGCCGCGAACGTTGCAGCGGTTGCTCGAGATGGGCGGCGACGCCGCGCAGCGATCGCAGTTCGCGCTCAACGCGACGCACGGACTGACGGTCGATGCCGTGATCGACGTCGTGCGCGCGGCCGCGGAGGTGTCCGGGCAGACCATCTCGTCGTCGCTCGTTCGCATGCTCTCGAAGCTGGCGGCCCACGCCGATCGCCAGACCGGTGGCACCGTGCAGACGCGCTCCGATGCCGAGTTGCGGGACCAGGTGCGGCGTCTCATCTCGAGCTGGGAGCTGGCGGACCCCAATCCCGACGACTATACCACGGCGCTCGACTCGATCTCGCGGCACGCGGCAACGGTCGAGCTGGATGGCGCTGGTGAAGCGGACCCCGAGCGCATGCTGCAACTCGCGCTCGAGGTGTCGACCATGGGGCCTCTCGTCGAGCGCGCGTTCGCGCAACTGGTCGCGCGGGCCGATCTCACGCCGCTCCTCGACCTCCTCGAGACGGCGCCCGCCGGCGACCTGCGCGATACGCTGCTCGCGCGCGTGGTGACGCCCGAGCGCCTCACCGCCGTGCTCCACGGCGACCCGCCGAACATCCGGCTCGCCGACCGCCTGGCAATGCGCCTTCGCGCCACCGCGGTCGACCCGATCATCGACCTGCTGGACGGCGAGGAAGAGCGTCTCCAGGCGTGGGCGTCCGACATGCTCGTTCGGCTCGCCGACGTCTCCGGCCCGCGAATCGTCGAGCGGCTCCCGGGCGCGATGGTACAGGCGCAGCGCCAGCTCCTCCACATCATCGACCGCATGGATGAATGGCCGGCCGGGTTCGCCCCCGCGCCGTTCAGCACCAGCCCCGATGCGAGCGTCCGCCGCGAAGCGGTGAAGCTGATGTTGCGTCGCGCTGAGATGCGGGATGAGGCCATCACCATCGGGCTCAACGATGTCGATGAGCGGACCATGGGGATCGCTCTCGCTGCCGCGTTGAAGCGGTGTCCCGTGGGCGCCGTGCCTATCCTCATGCGTCGCGCCGACAGTCCGACGCTCAGCACCGAGCTGCGCGCGCGCGCGATCCGCGCGCTCGCGGCGTCGGGCTCGCTCGAGGCAATGCGCTGGATCGCACACCGCTCGGTCAAGAAGCACTGGCTCTTGCGCACGCCTGTCCTTCGCGAGAAGTCACCGCAGCTCATTTCCTCCATTGCCGGGCTCGCGGCACACTGGAGTACCGCGCCAGAGGCCGCCGAGGTGCTCGCCCTCGTCGCGAAGTCGAAGGATGCGGACCTGAAGAGCGCCGCCGCGCGCGCCGGAGCCGCATGACCGACCGCACGGGACTCGCCATCAAGTTTCTGACTTCGATGGCGCAAGCGCTCGCCACGATGTCGCTCTACGCCGAGCGGCATCCAGCCCGTGCTCGCGCCGCGGTGCAATCCTTCGACATTCTGCGCGAGCTTCAGGCCGCGGACCCGCGTCCGAGCTTTTCCTTTCTCGGAAGCGACGTGATTTACGGCCAGCAGGCCATTCGCGGCCTGACCGACTGGGAGTGGGCCACGCGGCTCGCGAACGTGGGCGTGCAACGGCTCGAGTTCGCCGACATCGTCGAGCGCGCGGACTACGTCGCGTTTCTCGAGGACGTGCTGGCGCGGGTCTCGGCGTTCTCGGCCGTCCCGGCGGCATCGGCTCCGAGCGTTCCGGCGCCGCGCACGAGCGGACCGACGCCGATCCGCTTCGGCGCCGTCGGCGTGCGCGGCACGGTGGAGCAGAAACCGGCTGACGGCGCACCGGTCGACGAGTCATCACTCCTCGACCTCAACGAGGAAGTGGACGCGCTCCGCTGGATCCACGACGAGGTGGACACGAGGGAGAAGATTCCGCTGCTCGAAGCGGAGTCGATCGTTCGGTCCTTGTCGGTCGCGATGCACGGCGACAGTCAGATGCTGCTGCCGCTCCTGACGCTGAAGGAGTTCGATCAGTACACGACGACACACGCGCTCAACGTCTCGGTTCTGTCGATGGGGCTCGCCGAGTTCATGGGATTGTCGGCAAGGGAGGTGCGCTCGTACGGGGTTGCTGGTATGTTGCACGACCTCGGAAAGGTGCGCGTTCCCAAGGACATCCTGACGAAACCCGGCAAGCTCACCCCGGAGGAATGGGCGCTCATGCGATCGCACACCGTCGAAGGCGCGCGGCTCATCCTGCAGAGCGATCAGAACCTCGATGTGGCGGCGCTCGTGGCGTTCGAGCACCACATCATGATCAACGGCGGCGGCTACCCCGATCGGCACTACCGCTGCGACTGTCACAAGGCGAGCGCGCTGGTCCACGTGTGTGACGTGTACGACGCGCTTCGAACGAAGCGCCCTTACCGCGACGCCTGGGAACCGGCCGCGACGCTCGCGTACATCGAGCGCGGCATCGCGACCGAGTTCGATCCCGACGTGGCGCGCGCGTTCATTGCGATGATGGCGAAGTGGGAGCCGCGACTGGCCGTCGCGGACCTCGCGCGGGCCGCGGCGTGAGCGCCCCCGAGAGCGACGCCGTGGCGGACGGCCAGCGCTTTCGCAGCCTCGACGACCCCGAAACGCTCCTCCTGATCGTCCAGAACATCGAGGAGGGCATCTACATCACGAACGCGAGCGGCGACATTCTCGACGCCAACCCCGCGTTCCTCCGCATGTTCGGGGTGTCGTCCGTTGGCGAGCTCTCCCGGTTCCGCGCGGGAGACCTCATCGCCGACCCGAATCGTCGCGCGTTGGAGATGGCGCTCCTCGAGCGCGATGGCGCCGTGCGCGACTTCGAGCTCGCGATCGTACGTCCGGACGGGCAGCGTCGGACCGTGCTCGACACCACCTACGCGGTCCGTGATCCGGAGTCCGGGCAGGTGTTCTATCACGGCATCCTGATCGACATCACCCGGCGCAAGGAGCTCGAGAACCAGCTTCGCGAGCAGAGCGTGCGCGACGCGCTCACGGGGTGCTACAACCGCCGCTATCTCCTCGCCCTCGGCGACCGGTTGACGGAGGACAAGGTCGCGCACTGGGGATGCATCTACATCGACATCGACCACTTCAAGGCCTACAACGATCTGCACGGGCACAAGAAGGGGGACAAGGTTCTGGTGCAGATGAGCCGCTTCCTCATGCGTCAGGTGCGGGCGGAGGAGCCCGTCGTTCGCCTCGGCGGGGATGAGTTCCTGATCGTGCTCATCGGCGAGAACGCGGCGCGCACGGAGCAGATCGCGGCGCGCCTGCAGCGCGCTGCTGCGCGTGGCTCACCCGTGGCGTTCTCGCTCGGCTGGGCGGTTCGGCAACCGGGCGAGCGCTTCGAGCGAACCGTGGATCGCGCGGATCAGGAGCTGATTTCCGTTCGCGTCGTCGCGCGAAGTGGCGACTGGCCCCGTCTTCCGGAGGAGATGGAGCGCCGGAACACTCCTGCTGCGGGGTAAAAACGATGCGTTAGGGGTCAGAGTCCTAACGCATCGT
>DASURJ010000081.1:0-4102 GCA_036280115.1 Gemmatimonadaceae bacterium | reverse complement strand
TGGGAGATCATGCTCGACCGGCCGGGGTGCGACCTCACGGCGCCTCACCTATCGCTCGCCAACTCTCGCGCCGTGCTCGTGGAGTTTCCCCGGGCGTACCTTCCGTCCGGTACCGCGCAGGAGCTGAGTCGCCTGCGACGGAGCGGCGTGGTGCCGGTGGTCGCCCACCCCGAGCGCTACTACGGCTGCACGCTGGACACGGTGCGCTCGTGGCGCGAAGCGGGCGCCGTGATGCAGACGGACGCCACGATGCTCCTGGCCCGTGGGCCGATGACGGAACTGGCGAAGGGACTCCTCGAGGACGGGTTGATCGACTGTCTCGCGAGCGATAACCACGGCGACCGGCGATCACTCGCCGCGGCGCGCCGCTGGCTGGAGGAGATGGGCGCCGAGGAGCACGCGCAGTTGTTGACGCACGTGAATGCCGCGCGCGTCCTCGGTGACGAGCCAACGATTCCAGTCCCGCCGCTGCGCCTCGGCGGACGCGTGTTGACGCGGTTGCGCGAGCTGCTGTTCGGACGCCGATGAGAGGACGAGCATGAGAGACGAGATCGGGCGGCGGCTCCGCGAGCTCGCCGCCACTGCCAGCGCGACGGCGGAAACGCTCGGGCCGGAGGTTGAGCGGGCGGCGGTGATGATGCGCGATGTCGTGCGCGGTGGGGGGACGTTGTTCTTCTGCGGCAACGGTGGCAGCGCGGCCGATGCCCAACATCTCGCGACGGAGTACGTGGTGCGGTACATGAGGAACCGGCGGGCGTTCCCGGCGATCGCGCTCACGACCGACACGTCCCTGCTCACGGCGGCGGGCAACGACTTCGGGTTCGACGAGATCTTCGCTCGGCAGGTGGAGGCGCTGGTGCACGCGCGCGACCTCCTCGTCATTCATTCGACGAGCGGGAATTCGCCTAACGTGATTCGGGCGGCCGAAGCCGCCCGGCGCAAGGGCGCGCGGGTGCTGGCGTTCTCGGCCCGCGACGGCGGGGCGCTGCGTGCCGTGGCCGATCATTCGGTGATCGTGCCGACCGACCGGACCGATCGCGCGCAGGAGGTCCATCTCTGCATCGAGCACGCGATCTGCGAGCTCATCGAGGCGGAGGTGGGCCCGTGATCTCGCTCCGCGGGCAGCGCGCCCTGGTGACGGGCGGGTCACGCGGCATCGGCGCGGCGACGGCGCTGTTGCTCGCGGATTGTGGAGCGGACGTCGGCGTCGGGTACCGGGCGCGCCAGGCGGACGCGGCGGAGATCGTGCGGCAGCTCGCCGACCGGGGCGTTCGCGCGTTCGCGCACGCGGCAGATCTCTCCACGCTCGAGGGAACGACGTCCCTCTTCGAGCGCGCCGAGCGCGAGTTCGGCGGGCTCGACATCTTCATCGGGAACGCCGGGATCTGGCCGCCTAACGACGTCGCGCTCGCCGACATGACGGACGCGCAGTGGCGGCGCACGATGGCCGAGAACGTCGATGCCATGTTCTACACCACGCGCGCGGCCGCGCGCCGAGTGGAACGCGGCGGCCACATCGTGCTGGTCTCGAGCACCGCCGGCCAGCGCGGTGAGGCGTACCATGCCGACTACGCGGCGTCCAAGGGCGCGATGATCTCGTTCGTGAAGTCGCTCGCCATCGAGCTCGCGCCGCGCGAGGTGACGGTGAACGCCGTCGCCCCGGGGTGGGTCGACACCGACATGGTCGCGCCGGCGATGAGCGAAGCGCGCGAGCGCATTACCGCGGGCATCCCGATCGGGCGCGTCGCGACGCCTCGCGACATCGCGGGCCCCATCGTGTTTCTCTGCTCCGAGCTCGCTCGGCACATCACCGGCGAGATCCTGAACGTGAATGGCGGGAGCGTGCTGTGCGGCTAGCCGCGGTGCCGCCCGGCGGTCTACGTGGCCGGCGTTGGGGAGCGCTCCTGCCAACGCTGGAAGCAGTTCCAGCCGAACTCGTCGGCGGCGCGGATCTGATCGGGGAATCCGAACGCGTCCACCCAGCCCTGCTGCTCGGCGCGCCATCGGCAATCCCAGGCGAACTCGAACAGGCGGGACTCGCCCGCCCCCTCGACCACCACGGTGCCGACGAAGTCGGAGCACCCGGAGCGGGCGTCGATGTGCAGCCGCTCGATGGCGAACTCCGGGTGAGCGTGGAGCAGCTGGTTGATGAGCCTGATCACCTTGATGCGTGGGACGGCGCGCGACAGGGTGATGGATGCGACGTCGGCGCGCGACGCAAAAGCGAGCACGTCAGTTTTGAAGCGCGGCGTCGCGCACGACCGCGCAAGCAGATCGGTGTCGATGGGCACGGGCGAAATATACAAATGTGTGTCTGCCGCGTGGGGCCGGGCAGATCCCGCAGAATGACGAAACTGACCGGCGGGTCGGCACGTCGCGGCACGGCGGCCGAGTGGCCGTGGTAAGCGTTCCCGCGCCAGTTCAACGCATCGCGGAACGTCTCGAAGGAGCAGGGTTCGAGACGTGGTGCGTTGGTGGCGCCGTACGCGACGCGTTGCTGGGACACCCCCACCTGGACTGGGACCTCGCGACGGCAGCAACCCCGTCCGAAGTACGCCGCCTGTTCCGGCGCACCGTGCCCGTCGGCGTCGAGTTCGGGACCGTCGGCGTGCTGGATGAGCACGGCGTGATGCACGAGGTGACGACCTTTCGGCGCGACGTACAGACCGATGGGCGCCATGCCGTGGTCGAGTTCGGCGCTTCGCTCGACGACGATCTCTCGCGGCGTGACTTCACGATCAACGCGATCGCGGTGTCACCGCTTTCGGGAGAGGTGCGTGACCCGTTCGGCGGGCGCGAGGACATGGAACGGCGCGTCGTTCGGGCCGTCGGTGATGCGGACGAGCGTATGCGGGAGGATCGGCTGCGCGCCCTGCGCGCCATTCGGTTCGCCGCGCGCCTCGGGTTCGAGATCGATCCTGTGACGTGGGGAGCGGTCGTTCGCAGCGCACCGCATCTCGGGCGGCTGTCGCGCGAGCGGGTGAAGCAGGAGATCGAGAAGACCGTGGAGCAGGTGCGCTGTCCGAGTCGCGCGTTCGCCCTGTGGCGAGACAGCGGGGCGTTGGCGGCGCTCGTGCCGGCACTCGCAGGGCAGTCTCCGGTCGCGTTCGCATCGGCCGACCAGGTGCCACTTCCGGGCGCCAGCGGCCGGGCAGAGCGGGCCGACGCCCGCCGCGCGCAGCGGATCGCGTCGCTCTTCCTCGATCTACCCGCGCGCGAGGTGCGCGCGGCGCTGGAGGGGCTTCGGTTCTCCAACGCGGACGTCCGCACGATGACCCGCCTCGGGGAGCGGTGGGAGACGTTGTTTGGTCCCCTCAGCGCGGCCGTCGCGGAGGCGACGCGGCCGTCGGACGCGACGATTCGCGGCTGGGCCGCGGCGACGGGCCGGACGCAGCTCGCGCCGTTTCTTCGACTCGCGGCCGCCCGGTGGAGTGCGTCCCGAGCTGCAGGGCTGGCCGCGCCTTCGCAGGCGCAGGCCCGCTCGCTCTACCGTCGCGCGCTCCTCATCGCGTACCGCGACCCCGTCGAGCTCGCGGACCTCGCCGTCGACGGCGAAGACCTCCAGCGGGAGGGAATCGCGCGCGGCCCCTTGCTCGGTAAGATTCTACGCGGGCTGTTGGCGTGGGTGGTCGAGGACCCGGCGCGCAACGCGCCCGACCGGCTGCTCGCGCGTGCGCGCGACCTCGCACGTGAGCTCCCGGACCGGGACAACGCACACACGAGCGGCACCCCAGACGATACCCGGTGAGCGCGAATGTTCTTTCGAGGTAGGCAACCCGAGGGCTCGATCTGGCGGCGGTTTCGTGCCGGGACCGATGGCTTCTCGTTCACGCGCGAAGACGGCTACTACGCGGCGCATCTCGCGGCCAACGCGGAGCGTGTCGTGGATCTGTTCCACGCGCTCACCGAGCATCTTCCCCCCGCCGTGGACGTCGCCATCGAGGACGTCCGGTCCGCGCTCGCGTGGAAAGGCGAGAACGTAGCGCTGCCCGACGTGCGTGAGGTGATCGCCCGGATGAAGGCGCCGCTCGCGACGTTCGGTGGAGTCGAGTTCGCGGTGTATACGAGCGAGGACCAGCTCACGCTCAGTCCTCACCTCGAG
>DASURJ010000080.1:0-2315 GCA_036280115.1 Gemmatimonadaceae bacterium | reverse complement strand
GGTCTTGAAGACCTTGATGAGATACCAGAGTGAGGGGATCAGAACCACGGCGCCGCCCGCCAGCACGACCAGCGTCTGCGCCAGAACCCGCCGCGGCGCCGCCGAGCCATCGATCGTTAGGCTCGGCGGGATGATGAGCGGAAACTGCGCGAGCGCCCACCCCCAGAGCACGAGTGTGACTTCCGCCCCCGCCGCGATTCGGGCGAGGCGGTAGCGCCGTCGAACGAGCGCCCAGACAGCAACCGCTGCCGCCAGGGCAGACGCCGAGAGCAGCGGCAGTGACCACCCGGTCCCGACGAGCCGACCCATCACACCGCCACGCAGCCCGCCGCCGACGAGCGCGATGAGCGCCGTCGAGACGGACACCCCGGCCGCGAGCAATGCTCGCTGCCTGAAGTCGTGCTGCAACTCGGGATCCCCCTCCGCTTCGACGGTGAGATACACCGCCGCGAGAAACGAGAACAGGGCGATCGTCATGGCACCAACCGCGAGGGCGAACGGTGTGAGCCACGGCCTCACGTAGAGCGATGCGAAGCCCGGCGTTGGCGCGGCTCCAGTCCCGACCGAGGGCCGAACGGCAAGTGGCTCGGTCGCCGAGACGTCGAGCGACGACAGGGCTTCGCCGACGCCACCCGAGACGACTGCCCCGACGCAGATGCCGAGCACGATCGGCGTGATCAGGCTGGACACGGCGAACACCTGTCCCCAGCGTCGCTGCTCCGCGCGCGGACCGTACGAGTAGGCGCGAAACACGAACGCCGACCCCCGCAATACGATCCCGATGAGCAGGAGTGAGAGCGGGATGTGCAGGATGGTCGCGAGCCCCGAGAACGCGCGGGGGAAGCAGACGAAGAGCAGCACCACGACGACGATGAGCCAGACGTGATTCGCTTCCCAGATCGGCCCGATGGCGTCCGCGACGAGCGTGCGCTGCTTCTCCCGCCGAGGTCCCGACGCGAACAGGTCCCACACGCCGCCACCGAAGTCAGCGCCGCCGAAAAGCACGTACGCGTTGAGCGCGACGACAATGACCCACGCCGTCACTTCCGCGATCGTCAGGTTTCGCAGGATCTCGACCATCACACGCGAGCGATGTGCTGGCGGAGCATGTACACGACGATGGCCCCGAGCACGAGATAGAGGAACGTGAAGACGAGAAACGGAACGACGAGGCCGGGCATCGGCGTGACCGCGTCCGCCGTGCGCAGGACGCCCTGGATGATCCACGGTTGCCGGCCGACCTCGGTCACCGTCCACCCGGCCTCGATGGCGATGAACCCCATGGGCGTGGCGACCGCCAGGGCACGGAGCAGCCCGGGATCGTCGGCGAGTACCGCGCTCGACCGGCCGCGCCACCATTGCCAGCTCGCCCACAGGCTCACGAGCGCCATGTATGTGCCTAACGCAACCATGATCTGGAACGCGACGTGGACGACGGCCACCGGCGGCCACTCATCGCGCGGGAAGGCGTTCAGCCCGCGTACCTCGGCGTTCGGATCGTGGAAGGCCAGCAGCGATAGCAGGGAGGGAAGCTCGATCGCCCACCGTGTCTCTCCGCGTTGCTCATCGGGCCACCCGCCGAGGCGAAGGGGCGCGCCGCGTTCCGTCTCGAATTGCCCCTCGAGCGCCGCGAGCTTCACCGGCTGCGTCTCGGCCACCATGCGCGCGCTCAGGTCTCCGGAGAGTGGTTGGAGGATCGAGGCAGGCGCGCCGGCGAGAAGCGCAATGCCCAGTGCGCGGCGATGAAACGGGTTCGTGCTGCCGCGGAGGATCATGATCGCGTGGATCCCGGCGACGGCGAGTCCCGTGGCGGCGTAGGCCGCGAGGGTCATGTGCAGCGTTTGCGAGAACGCGGCCCGGTTTGCCATCGCCGCGAACGGGCGGACATCCAGCGCCTGGCCGTCGACGATCGTGAAGCCGGTTGGCGTGTTCATCCACGCGTTCGCGATCACGACGAAGATGCCCGAGAGCACGCCGCTCAGGGCGACGATGATGCCTGACGCGAGGTGTGCGCGTCGCCCGATGCGGTCCCAGCCGTAGAGGTAGAGTCCGAGGAAGATCGCCTCGGTGAAGAAGGCGAACCCCTCGAGCGAGAAGGGCATCCCGATCACCGCGCCCGACCAGCGCATGAAGCCGGGCCAGAGGAGGCCGAGCTCGAAGCTGAGCACCGTCCCCGAGACGGCGCCGACGGCGAAGAGGATCGCCGTCCCCTTGGCCCACCGCTTCGCGAGGTCGAGCGCCACGGGATCGCCCGTGCGCTGCCACCGCCGCTCGGCCAGCACCATCATCACCGGCATCGCGATCCCCACGATCGC
>DASURJ010000079.1:0-3495 GCA_036280115.1 Gemmatimonadaceae bacterium | reverse complement strand
GACCGGGATCCACGGATAGATCTGCCGCAGCGCGGTCTGTATCGCGGCTCCGAGCGTCACAGGCTCGTTCCCCATGACGTTGGATCCGAGCGCGGTCTGAGCCCCCCACAACACACCGATGAGGAGCCAGAGCGCACATACGCCGGCTACTATCCGCGCTCCGATCCTCATCTTCATCGATCGACTCCACTGGGTGTGGCGGGCGGGCCGGCGTGGACCACAGGATCCGTTGTCACGTGAGGCACCGGAACGGCTTAGACAGTTGGGGATGTGAGAAGAACTCTATCTGGAGAGGCCTGCCAGCCACCAGCCGCTGTCAGTAGCCCTCCAGCTCGGAGCTGCAGCTAGCAGCCTGCCAGCTCCCAGCTGGCTTGCCAGCTAATAGCTGGCAGGCTCGGATGCTGGCAGGCTGGCGGGCTGGCAGGTTGCCACGCTGCCTCTCGCTCAAAACCCTAACGTGTGCGTGTACTTGAGTATTACGGTGCGTGCAAGCGAGGTCGGCGGCTCGACCCCCGCAAAATCCGCCGACCGGGTATCGAGCCCCTCGTTGTAGACGAGCCACAGGTCTGTCCCCTCCGCGAAAGCGTAGCGCAGGCGCACGTTGAAGTCGAGCCGGTCCGTCGTCGAGTTGTACTGGATGAACGCGTTGCCCGACGCGCGCGCGTCGAGCGCCGTTCGCACGCGAAGCCGCGACACCTGGACGTTCTCGACCTGGTCTCGCCTGTCGAACTCCAGATGACTCAGCTGGTAGTCCGCGCCGAGCTCGAGGTGTGGCGACACGTTCCACGTCGGCGTGAGAATCACCTGCGTCCGGGTGCCGTCGTAGAACGTCCCCGTACGGAAGTCCACCCCCGACCGCAGCTTCTTTCCGGGCCCCATGCTCAGGTTGACCTGGAAGTCGAAGAAGTCATACTGGCCGACGGGGATCGTCGCGTCGCCGATGGTGAACGGCCGCGCGACGTTCTCGTGGAACCACTTCGGCTCGAGCCAACCACCGCCGCCAGCCTTCGTGTCCCACTGCACCCAGACCGCCCACATGCCGGACTCGAGCTGGTCGTCCGAGTGACGCCACGTGTGGAACGCGAGCCATCCGGGATAGTAGCGGCGGAGCCACCGGTGCTTGTCCGTATAGATGTACCAGTTCCCCGAGACGTTCGCCGTCGTGAAGTTCGTGCGCTGGAGGAACCCAACCTCGGGCAGATAGTCGCGACCCATGTGCGTGCTGTTGATGTTGTACGACAGCCCGCGCTGCGTGCGTCGCTCCCACCTGAAATCGAACAGGCTGCGCGACCCGAACGTCACGTCGCTCGAGTCCTCGCTGTCCACAGTCGCCGAGTACTTGAGCGTGGCGTAATGATCGCCGAACACGCGTACGCTGGCGTCCGTCCCGAGCCCGAGGTTGTGACGCCCAGCTCCGTGGTACGACGTGACCATGAACCCGGCGGTGGAGTACGGGTTGAGTACCGGACGTCTCAACCGCAACACGCCGAAGTTCTCGCTCGGCGTCACTCCGTGCTTTTGCGTCTGCATCTCGAGCAGTCCCACGTCCCACGCGCCGACGCGACCCACGAGCCGCGCGCCGCCGTAGATCGGGACCGGTTCTGCGATCGTGCCCACACCGGACGCGAGTCCGATGCGGCGCGAGTTGAATAGCCGAGCGCCACCGCCAGCGACGAAATCGAAGATCCCGCTTCCTTCCTGAAAGAAGCGACGCCGCTCCGGAAAGAACAGCGGGAACCGATCGAGGTTCACTTGCTGGTCGTCCGCCTCCACCTGGGCGAAGTCGGTGTTGATGGTGACATCGAGCGTGAGATTGCCGGACAGCGGGTAGCGGACGTCGAGTCCCACTTCGTTGGACCGGTTCCTGTCGGTCGTGAACCGCGTCGCATCGCCCGTCGGCGCGATCGCCGTGCGCGACCGGCCGGTGAGGGCGTACGGCGTCACGTAGAGCGGCTTTCGCGTACGCACATCGCGGAGCACGATGTCGCGGGCGACGGACGGGCGGCGGAACTCGAACTTGGGGTCGATCTCGGGAAACGTCACCCGCTCCTCGAGCCGCGAGACGAGTCGCGTTACGGTGAGACCCATGATCGCCTTCCCGTCCGCGTCCGCGCGGAAACCGATGCTCGAGAACGGGATGCGGACTTCGGCGAACCACCCCTCACCGGTGATGGTCGTACGCGCGGCCCAGAAGGTGTCCCAGCTGCCATTCAGCGTGGCGCCATCGTCGGACACGAGCTGATCGAAGCGAACACCGCTCGCCGTGAGGCCGAACCACTTCGCGTTGCGGTTGTCGTTGAAGGCGTCGATGTAGATGGCGAACGCGTCGTCGCCGTTCCACCGGTCCCGGTAGAGCGAGTTCACGCGGATGCCGCTCGGGTCAGTGTCGTGGAACCAGCCGGCGGCGTAGAAGTACTCGTCGTCGTAGGCGACCCGAATCTCTGTCCGCTGCGTTGGCGTCCCGCGAAACACCGGCTGGTATAGCGTGAGAGGCAGTGCGGGGATGTCCTTCCATACCGGTTCGTCCGGCACGCCGTCGACGGTGACCGTGCCCGTGAGCCGGGTGAGCTCGAGCGGCGGGTCCGACAGCGACAGTGAGGACTGCGCGGCGAGCGGTGTGCGCGCGGCATTGCCCAATGACGCGCACGCGATGATCGCGACCGCAAACACCGCGCGCCTGGTTGGACTCTGAAGCATGAGGTCTCGAGCGTCGAGGTCGAAGGTTCGTGGTACACGAAACACCTCGCCTGGACATCCCGAAACGAGACGTCGACCAAGTGCGGATGCAGCACGCTCAAGCGCAGGGAATCGCGGACGGACAGCGGCCTAGCTTCGCCGTTCGCCCCTCGCAGTTCGCACCTCGCAGTTCGTACCCGCCGTTCGCGCTTCGCCGTTCGCGCCTCGCCGTTCGCGCTTCGCCGTTCGCTTTTCGCTATACCCCAGCCACTCTCCTCTTGTACTCCTCGAGCGCCTCATCCAGCCGCGCATGAGCCGTCGTGTCACCAGGCACGTTATGCGATGGGTGAATGAACAACTTCACGCCGCGCTCCGCGAGAATCTCGGCCACCGTCGTGATCGTCATCCACACCACCGTCACGAACGCCATCGTCGAAACCGGACCGACGTTGTCCTGATGCCCGGTGAGCCGCACCGATGAGTCGCCGGCCGGCACACGCGTGTCGATCACGACATCCGCGATGTCGAACAGCTTCTTCCTCGACGGATGCCGCGGCGTGCTCGACGCCGCCTGCTCGGCCGACCCGGTCGCGATCACGCGCATGCCCAGCTCCTTCGCCTTCAGCGCGACATCGATGTTCACGTTGTTGATCCCCGTGTGCGAGAAGATCCACATCGTGTCACGCCGGTCGAAGGCATAGCTCTTCATGATCGCCTGCCCGTACCCTTCCGCGCGCTCGAGAAAAAGGAACTGGTGAATTCCCATCTCGCCGGTGATGCGCGTGAAGAACGTCAGCGGCAGCTCCACGATAGGATGGA